>NZ_JAZDCH010000010.1:0-225789 GCF_036311905.1 Brachybacterium sp. J153
ACGATTAGTTTCCCTGGGAGTCCGCCGTTTTCGCCTGACAACCCACACCCCCCCTCGATCTGGCTCGCCAGCCGACAGTGTCGACCCAGGTGCATCGAGTTGGAGTGCGCGGCGGCGAGGGCGTCGGCGGGGCGAGCGAAGCGCCCGAGCCCGGGAAACCCGATCGGATCGGTGTGATGGCCCCGTGGAACGATGGTTGCGGCCGCCCCCTGCCGCCCCCGACGATCCCGAGGAGCCTCCGTGACCCCGCCTCCTGACGCCACCGCACCTCAGGACCCCGCCGTGCCGTCGGACCCCGCGGCACCTCAGGACCCTGCCGCGCCCGCCCCCGCCGGCGCGCCCGCCCCCGTCGACCGCCGCTTCCCCGCCTCGGTCTACCGCCAGGGCGCGGAGCCCGACCCCCGCTTCAGCCTGGCCAACGAGCGCACCTTCCTCGCCTGGCTGCGCACCTCCCTCGCGATGTACGCCGGTGCATTCGCCCTCGAGGCCCTCGCCCTGCCCGCGGCGACCGGCTGGCGCCTCGCCGCGGCCGGCGTGTTCCTGGTTCTCGGCACCCTCTGCGCCCTGCAGGCTTGGTGGGGCTGGCGCGCGACCGAGCGTTCGCTG
Source organism: Brachybacterium sp. J153 (assembly GCF_036311905.1). Taxonomy (NCBI): domain Bacteria; kingdom Bacillati; phylum Actinomycetota; class Actinomycetes; order Micrococcales; family Dermabacteraceae; genus Brachybacterium; species Brachybacterium sp. J153. Next base: position 607 of record NZ_JAZDCH010000010.1, read on the forward strand.
CGTCGGGCCGCCCCGCTGCCGGGACTCGGCGCGGGCGCCGTGATCGTCGTCGGCGTTGTGGTCGCGGCGGCGCTGGTGAGCATCGGGATGTGGATGTGAGCGCCCCCGCCCCGCCTCCGGCCGGCACTCCGCCGCCCGCCGCCCTGCCCTCGCCGCCCGCCGCCCGGCCCCCGTCGCCCGCCGTCTTCGACCCCGGCCTGCAGCCCGAACGGACCCTCCTCGCCTGGCGCCGCACCTGCCTCTCCTTCGCCGTCGCGAGCCTCCTGGCCATGCGTTTCACGGTCTCGCACCTGGGGCCGGTGGCCGTCGTCGGCGGGATCCTCTGCGCGGGACTGGCCGTGCTCGCCTACGTCCTCGCCGCGACGGGCTACCGCCGCACCCACGACGACCTGCACACCGCGGGCGTGCTGCTCCGCGGTGGTCTGCCGATGCTCGCCGCGACCCTCGGCGTGCTCGCCATCGGTGCGCTCTGCGCTGCCTTCCTGGTCGTGGGAGCGGTGTCCGCCGGGACCCCCTGACCCCGTCCGCCGCACCCCCGTGACCCAGCGGACACGCTGTGAGCCGCGACCTCATCTGCCCCGCCCAGGTGTCCCCGCCCCGCGCGAGTGGGTAGCATCGGCGAGGACTCGGACGGCGCCCCGGCGCCCCCGTCCCCGGCGTCGGGCCCGACCCACGGGACCGTCCCCTTGGGGGCCACCTCGTCGCCGCCCGCAGACCGCACGCTCCGCCGTCTCATCTCCCCGACGACCCGGCCCCGAGCTCCCGCCGCCCGTGGCCGACCGTCCCCCGAAGGAGTCCGCACTCATGGTCATGCCGTTCCTCAGCCGTCGTCCGATCGTCCCCGCGAAGGACGGCGCGAGCTGGCCCCACGTGATCATCCTGGGCGGCGGCTTCGCCGGGGCGCACGCCGTCGGCGCCCTGCGCGACGCCCGCGTGCGCGTGACCCTGATCGACCGCAACGTCTACAAGACCTTCCAGCCGCTGCTGTACCAGGTCGCGACCGCGGGCCTGAACCCGGGCGACGTCACCATGTTCCTGCGCGGCCTGTCGCTGAAGATCCCCAACATGCGCTACCGCCAGGGCGAGGTCGTGGGCGTGGACCCGGAGCGGAAGGTCGTCTCCCTCGACGAGGGCACCAAGGGCACCCAGGAGCTCGAGTACGACTACCTGATCGTGGCCAACGGCTGCACCACCACCTACTTCGGCACCCCGGGCGCCGAGGAGCACGCGATGCCGATGTACACCCGCTCGCAGGCCCTCGCGATCCGCGACCGTCTCTTCTCCGAGCTCGAGCGGGCCACCCGCGAGGTCACCTCGCACCACGACAAGCTGCACGTGTGCGTGGTCGGCGGCGGGCCGACGGGGGTCGAGATCGCAGGGGCGCTCGCGGACTTCCGCATGCAGGAGCTGGACATCCTCTACCCGGAGATGGACCCCGGGACGCTGCAGGTGACGATCATCCAGCGTGGCACCGAGCTGATCAAGGAGTTCCGTCCCGACTTCCGCGAGTACGCCGCGGAGGAGCTCGCCGACCGCGGCGTCGTGCTGCGCCTCGGCCACGGCGTGAAGTCCGTGGGCTACGACCATGTGATCCTCGACGACGACACGGTGCTCGAGTCCGACGTGACCATCTGGGCGGCCGGCGTCGGCGTGCCCGAGGTCGTCTCGCAGTGGGGCCTGCCCCAGGACAAGCGCGGCCGCATCCAGGTCGACGACTACCTGCAGGTCAAGGGTGTTCCGGGGGTCTACGCCGCGGGCGACATCGCCGCGCAGGACGAGGCGCTGCCGCAGCTCGCGCAGCCCGCGGTGCAGATGGGCCGCGCCGCCGCGAAGGCGATCGCCGCGGAGGTCGCCGGCACGCCGCGCCAGAAGTTCCACTACACGGACCTCGGCACGATGGCCACGATCGGCCGCCACGCCGCGATCGCCGAGATCCCGCACCTGCCGGGCCTGACGGGTTCGCTGGGCTGGGCCGCCTGGCTGGGCGTCCACGTCACCAAGATGCTCGGCCACCGCAATCAGCGCGCCGTCGCGATGAACCTGCTCTCGCTGTACGGCGGCACACGCGCCACCCACCAGCCGAACCCGGTCGTCGGCGAGGTGAACTCGCTGCGCGCCGCGCGGATGTTCGAGGAGCAGGCCGACCACCGCAAGTTCGGCCGCGGCGCCGAGGGCTGACCGCCACGGCACGCTGACCGCCACAGCGGGCAGCGCCCGATATCGGGGCCCCGGCCGGCCGTCCAGACCTCGCTCGGTCAAGGATTCTCCAAGGCCGGGTCAAGGGATCGGGGCCGATGAACAAGAACCGTCATGCCTGGTGAACTCAAGGTGACAGAACGGTCCCAGCTCGGAGACTTCCGGGCGTGTCCTGCGAGACATGGGATGGAATGACGAAGCGCACTCCGTGTGCTCCCATCTCGCTCCCAGGAGACCTCCATGTTCGAACACTCCGTCCGGCGCGTCCCGCGCCGCGCGGCCGTCGGCCTCGGTGCCGCCGCCCTCGCCCTCTCCGGCGCCCTGATCCCACTCGGCGCCGTCGCCGCCGAGCCCGGTCAGCAGGTCACGCTGATGGGCTTCAACGACTTCCACGGCGCCCTCGGCGGCGCCTCGGCCCTCGCCTGCCAGGTGGAGAGCGTGCGCGCCGAGAGCGCGACCTCTTTCCTACTCTCCGCGGGCGACAACGTCGGCGGCTCCTCCTTCGAGTCCGCCGTGCAGAACGACGAGCCGACGATCGACGTGCTCAACGCCCTCGGCGTCGACGCCTCCGCGATCGGCAACCACGAGTACGACCAGGGCCAGGACGACCTGTTCGAGCGCATCGAGCCGCGCACCGAGTTCCCGGACCTCGCCGCGAACGTCTACGACGCCTCGGGGGAGCGCGTCCACGAGGCGTACACCATCATCGAGCGCGACGGCGTGAAGGTCGCCGTGATCGGCGCCGTCACCACCAAGACCGTCGGCAAGGTCAGCCCCGCCGCGATCGAGGGCCTCACCTTCGGTGACCCGGTCGACGCGGTCAACGACGTGATCGACGAGCTGCAGGCCGAGGGGATCGAGTACGACCTCGCCGTCGCCGTCTACCACGAGGGCGCGAGCGCCGACGCCGAGTCCGGTGCCGCCCCGGCGAACACCGACCCGATCTTCGACAAGATCGTCACCGAGACCGACGCCGAGGTCGACGCGATCTTCAACGGCGACTCGCACCGCACTTACGCCTACCAGGCCGCCGTGCCCGGCGAGGACGGCGAGACCCGCGCGATCATCCAGACCGGCGCGAGCGCCGCGAACCTCGGCACCGTCACCCTCGAGCGCGACGCCGAGGGCGACTGGGACGCCGTGGCCGATCCCGAGCTGCGCTCGACCGAGGCCGAGTGCGCCACCGACACCGCCGTGACCCAGGAGGTCACCTCGATCGCCGATACCGCGATCGCGGACGCCGCCGAGGTGGGCGCCGAGCCCGTCGGCTCCGTCGCCGGGGACATCACCACCTCCTGGGACGACTCCAAGGCCGGCTACGTCGACGGCGTGCGCGTCCCGCTCGAGGAGGTCGGCAACCAGGCCACCACCAAGGGCGACAACCGCTACCGCCACTCCGCGGCCGGCAACATGCTCGCCGACTCCATGAAGTGGTACCTCGAGGACGCGGGCCTCGCCGGCGAGAACGAGGTCATCGGCTTCATGAACCCGGGCGGCATCCGCGCCGAGCTGTGGGACGCCGAGTCGACCCGCGGCGAGGGCGAGGGCGTGGTCACCTACGCCGAGGCCAACAGCATGGTGCCCTTCGGCAACACCCTGAACTCCGGTGAGGTCACCGGCGCCCAGTTCAAGCAGATGCTCGAGGAGCAGTGGCAGCGCACGGCCGACGGCGGCGGCGTCGACGAGGGCGACGAGTCCTTCCTCGCCTTCTCGGTCTCCGAGAACGTCGAGTACGTCTTCGACAGCACCCGCGGCACCGACGACCGGATCCTCGACATCCGCATCAACGGCGAGCCGATCGACCCCGACGCGACCTACACCATCGTCACCGCGAGCTTCCTCTTCGAGGGCGGCGACAACATGTGGGCCCTCTCCGAGGCGCAGAACGTCCGCGACTCCGGCGTGCTGGACCGCGACGCGTTCATCTCCTACCTCGAGGCGAACCCCGACCTCGCCCCCGACTACTCGCAGCGCCAGATCGACCTGCAGATCGTCGACGGCGGCGAGTACGACTCCGAGGCCGGCGTGGATCGCGATCCGGTGCTGCGCCTCGCGGGTCTCGAGTCGCAGAGCCTCGGCGCCCCCGAGATCACCTCGGTCACCGTCGATGCCGGCGAGTACGGCACCTTCGAGGCGCCCTACGGCGCGATCGACGGGGTGGACGGCCTCGCGGCCGACGTCACCCTCGCCGACTGGCTGTGCGTCCCCGAGGGCACCGTCGTCCCGCTGACCATCACCGCGGTCCCCGAGACCGGCACCGAGATCGTCTTCGAGATCCCGTCCTTCACCTGGACCTCGGGCGGCGCGCCGACCGACATCTGCGGCGACGATGACGACGACACCACCCCGCCCCCGAGCGACGGCGGCGACGATGACACCCCGGCCCCGAGCGATGGCGGCGACGATGACACCCCCGCCCCGAGCGACGGCGGCTCGTCGGACGACGACGCGACCGACGGCGGCTCCACCGCCGGCGGCAGCTCGACCGGCGGCTCCTCCTCGACCGGCGGCTCGTCCAACGGCCGCTCGGACCTGCCCCGCACCGGTGCGACCGTCGCCCCGCTGCTGGCGGTCGCCGGCTCCCTGTCCCTCGCGGGACTCGGCGCCCTCGGCCTGCGTCACCGGCTCTCCCGCCGCTGACCCGACCTGACGACGGAGGGGTCGCGCCCCTGCGGCGCGGCCCCTCCGTCGTGCACGGTCCCCTGTCTCCTCCCTCGACTCGCCCGCGTCGCTTCTCCCGTTCCCCAGGAGCTCTCCCCATGCCTCCCACTGTCTTCACGGCCTCCGGTCTGCGCCCGCGCCTGCTGCGCGTCGGCGCCGCGGCGGCCGCGCTCGCGCTCGGCCTCTCCCTCGCCCCGTCCCTCACCCCCGCCGCCCAGGCCGCCGTGGTCACCCCCGGCGCCGTCCAGATCCAGGAGGTGTACGGCGGCGGCGGCAACTCCGGCGCGACCTACACCCATGACTTCGTCGAGCTGGTGAACACCTCCGGCGCCGACGTCGACGTGACCGGCTGGACCCTGCAGTACTCCTCCGCTGCGGGGAGCTTCGGAGTGAACAACTCCCTGACGCTCACCGGCACCGTCCCCGCGGGCGGCACCTTTCTGATCCAGCTCGCGCAGGGCAGCGGCGGCACCGAGGCGCTGCCCGCCCCGGACGCCACCGGCACCATCGCCGCGTCCGGCACCAACGGCGCCTTCGCCCTCACCGACGCGAGCGGCACCCTCGCCTGCTCCGGCGTCACCTGCGCCGAGAACCCCGCGGTGGTCGACCTCGTCGGCTACGGCACCGCCGTGAGCTTCTCCGGCGAGGCCGCCGCCCCGGGCCTGTCCAACAGCACCTCCGCCTCGCGCATCGCCGCGACCGGCGAGAACTCCACCGACTTCGTCGCGGGCGAGCCCACCCCCACCAACTCCGGCGGCACCGGCGGCGGGGACGACGACGAGGAGGAGCCCCCCGGCGAGGCCGTCGCGGCGACGATCGCCGAGATCCAGGGCACCGGGGCGACCTCCCCGCTGGTCGGGCAGCAGGTCACCACCGAGGGCGTCGTCACCGCCGTCTACGCGACCGGCGGCCTGAACGGCTACGTGATCCAGACCGCCGGCACCGGCGGGGCGCTGGATTTCTCCACCCACACCGGCTCCACCGCCGTGTTCGTCTACTCCCGCGACACCGCCGGCCAGGTCGCGATCGGCGACTCGGTGCGGGTCACCGGCGAGGTCTCCGAGTACTACGAGTCCACGCAGGTCACCGTCGGCGCCGACGGGCTCGAGATCCTCCCCGAGAGCCTCGGCACCGTCGAGCCGCTGACCCTCGAGAGCGGCTTCCCGACCGCCGCCGAGGAGCGCGAGTCCCTCGAGCACATGCTGTACCTGCCCGGCGCCGGCGACTTCACCGTCACCGACGTCTACAACACGGGCCGCTACGGCGAGGTGGGCCTCGCGATCGGCGGCGAGCCGCTGCAGCAGGCCGGCGACATCATGCGCCCCGGCGCGGAGGCCACCGCCTACTTCGACGCGCAGGCCGACAACCTGGTGCTGCTCGACGACGGCAAGTCCACTGACTTCTCCGCGAACCCGACCCAGCCGATGAGCTGGCTGAGCACCGAGGAGCCGATCCGCGTCGGCGCCGCCATCGACTTCACCGAGCCGGTCGTCGTCGCCTACTCCTTCGACCAGTGGCGGCTGAACACCACCACCCCGTGGGAGTCCGCGGAGACCGACGGGGTCGACGTCGAGAACACCCGCCAGGACGCGCCCGAGGAGGTGGGCGGCGACCTGCAGCTCGCCACCTTCAACGTGCTGAATTACTTCACCACGCTCGGCGAGGACACCCCCGGCTGCGAGCCGTACACCAACATGCACGGCGACGGCACCAACGTGCGCGGCGGCTGCGACCTGCGCGGCGCCTGGGGCGCCGATGACCTCGAGCGCCAGCAGTCCAAGATCGTCGCGGCGATCTCCGGCACCGGCGCCGACGTGGTGGGCCTGACCGAGATCGAGAACTCGGCCCGCCTCGGCGAGGAGGCCGACGAGGCGACCGCGACCCTCGTCGCCGCCCTCAACGCGCAGGACGGCGAGGGAACCTGGGCCTACATCCCGACCGGGGAGGCTTACGCCGCCCTCGGACTGGACGGCGGCCAGGACGCCATCACGAACGCCATCATCTACAAGCCCGCGGAGGTCACCCCCGTCGGCGGCGTGCAGATCCTCGCCGACGACCCGGCCTTCGACAACGCCCGCGAGCCGATCGGCCAGGTGTTCGCCCCGCTGAGCGAGAGCGACGAGGCGGAGGGGACCGAGGAGTCCGGCGAGCCGGTGCAGGGCGAGCCCTTCTTCTTCACCATCAACCACTTCAAGTCCAAGGGCTCGGCCGACGCCGAGGATGCCGGGCTCGAGGCGGACCCGGTCCAGGGCAACTCCCGCACCTCCCGACTCCAGCAGGCCGAGGCGCTGCTGGCCTGGGGCGAGCAGACCGCGGCCGCGGCGGGCGTCGAGGACGTCTTCCACGGCGGCGACTTCAACTCCTACACCCAGGAGGAGCCGCTGCAGCTCTTCTACGCCGAGGGCTTCGTGAACCTCGGCGAGACCCACCACCCCGAAGGCTGGTCCTACAGCTACTCCGGGATGGTCGGCTCCCTCGACCACGTGCTCGCGAGCCCGTCCGCCGCCGAGCGCGTCAGCGGTGCGACCGACTGGCAGATCAACGGCGCCGAGTCCGTGATGACCCAGTACGCGCGCTACCAGAACAACGCCACCGACCTCTTCGAGTCCGGTCCGTTCGGGTCCTCTGACCACGATCCGATCATCGTGGGCATCGGCGGCGAGTTCCCCGAGGTCGAGGAGCCGGGTGAGCCGGGTGAGTGCCGCGAGAACGGCGTCGGCACCGGCAAGGGCCGCGGCCAGGAGAACGGCAAGGGCCACGGCGTCCAGAAGTGCGACCCTGACTCCGAGCACCCGGGTAAGGGCCACGGCCACGGGAACGGCCATGGGACGGGCCACGACAAGGGCAAGGGTCAGGGCCACGGGAAGGGCCGGGACCGCTCGGCCGCCTGATCCCCGGCTGATCCCCACCGGGTTCCTGTCCACCGACGGGACGTGAGCGGCCTGTGCCCTGCATATCGCAGGTCTCGGGCCGCTCACGTCCCGTTCATGGACACGGTTCCACCGCCGCCCCTCAAGACCCCTAACCCCCCACACACCCCAGGAGCCCCATGTCCGCCGCACCCGCCCTCTCCCGCCGACTCCGTCTCGGGGACGCCGTGGTGATCGGACTCGCCTCGATGATCGGGGCGGGGGCCTTCGTGTCCGTCGGCGCCGCACAGGACCTCGCGGGCGCCCTGGCTCCGCTCGCGGTGCTGATCGCCGCTGTCGTCGCCCTGTGCAATGCCACCTCGACCGCGCAGCTCGCCGCCCAGCACCCCAGCTCGGGCGGCACCTACCACTACGGCCGACTGCAGCTCGGGCCCTGGTGGGGCTTCCTCGCCGGCTGGTGCTTCGTGATCGGCAAGATCGCCTCCTGTGCAGCGATGGCCCTGGTCATCGCCGCGTACCTGGTGCCGGAGCCGTTCCAGCGACCGGTCGCGGCGGCCGTGGTGGTGCTGCTGACGGCCGTGAACCTCGTCGGCATCACCCGCACGGCCGCCCTCGCCCGGGTGCTCGTCACCGTCGCGATCGCTGCCCTGCTGCTCACCGCGGGACGACTGATCGCCGGGGTGCTCGGCCGCGGGGCAGTCGGGACGGGCGGCACGGGCGCCGAGGGCGCGGGCGAGCCGACGGGCGGCTTCCCGGAGCTCTCCGCCGTGCCGGGCCCGCTCGCGGGGCAGGCGACCGGACTGTGGGACGGCGGCCTCGCGGCCCTCGCCGGGGCGGGCTCCGGCGGGACCGTCGGCCTGCTCCTCGCACTCGCCCAGGCGGCGGCGCTGATGTTCTTCGCCTTCGCCGGGTACGCGCGCGTCGCGACCCTCGGCGAGGAGGTCGTGGATCCGCGTCGCACGATCCCGCGCGCGATCCTCGTGGCCCTCGCCGCGGTGTGTGCGCTCTACCTCGCGCTGTCGATCGTGCTGGTCCTGGTGGGGCTGGACCCCGACGGCGCCGGGTGGGGCCCCGCGCCGTTCCGGGCGGCCCTCGCCGCGGTCGGCGCGGGCGGGGTGTGGATCGTGGTCGTCACGGTCGGGGCGGTCGCCGCGGCGTCCGGTGCCCTGCTCGCCCTCGTCGCGGGGGTGTCGCGGACCGTCCTCGCGATGGCCCGGGAGCGGGACCTGCCCGCGCCGCTCGCCGCTGTCGATGCGAAGCGCTCCGTCCCGCAGCGGGCGGAGATCGTCGCGGCCGTCGTGATCCTGCTGCTCGTGCTGCTCGCCGACAGCGTCCTGGTCGCGATTGCCGCGTCCTCCTTCGGGGTGCTGCTCTACTACGCAGTCGCGAACCTCGCGGCGCTGACGCAGGAGGGGGAGTGGCGGCTGTTCCCGAAGGCGATGCAGGTCATCGGCCTGGTCGGCTGCGTGCTCCTGGTCGCCGCCCTGCCCGGCAGCACGATCGTCGCGGGTCTCGCCCTGCTCGCGGCCGGCATCGCCTACCGAGCCATCCTCCTCGCCCGCCGCTGACCCCGCCCCGGCTGCACACCCCACCGGCCCCGCCCCACTGGCCCGGCCCACTGGTCCCGCCCGCCCCGCCCCTCCACCCGACCCGCCCTCCACCCGCCCCTCCACCCGCCCCGCCCTTCCAGCTGCCCCGCCCCTCCGCCCCTCCAGCTGCCACCCGCCGCCACCCCCGCTGCTGAAACTCCGCGACAGGCGTGACCTCGACGCCGCCGGAGCCTTGAGGTCACGCCTGACGCGGTATTCCAGCAGGGCGACCGGGAGAGGGCGGGGGTGGCCGGGAAGTGGGGGGGGAGGGAGCTGAGCACCGTCCCCGCCGCCGCCCCGCACCCCGCCCACTGACCGCCCCGCACCCCGCCCACTGACCGCCCCTCCACCTGCCGCCCTCCGCCACCCCCGCTGCTGAAACTCCGCGCCAGGCGTGACCTCGACGCCGCTGGAGCCTTGAGGTCACGCCTGACGCGGTATTCCAGCAGGGCGGCCGGGAGAGGGCGGGCAGGGCGGCTGGGTGAGGGCGGGCAGGGCGGCCGGGAGAGGGCGGGCAGGTCGACCGGGTGAGGGCGGGCAGGACGGCTGGGTGAGGAGCGGAGGTGGCTGAGTGACATCCCCGCTCCGCCGGTCCGACCCAGCCCTGCCCCTCACATAAGTCTTGACTTATATGTGCTGTGTGGGGGAGCATGGCCGCATGCACGCGCTCGACGTCCTCGGCGACCCGGTGCGGCGACGGACCCTCGAGCTCCTCGCCGAGTCCGGGGAGCGCAGCGCAGGAGAGATCGGCGAAGTGGTGCAGGGGGAGTTCGGCATCAGCCAGCCGGCCGTCTCCCAGCACCTGAAGGTCCTGCGCGACCACGGCTTCGTCGAGGTCCGGGCGGAGGGCCGCCGTCGGATGTACTCGGTCGGCGCCCGCGGCCCCCGCGAGGCGAGCGACTGGCTCACCCCCTTCGAGCGCTTCTGGCTCCCGAAGCTGGACGCGCTCGGCACCGAGCTCGCCCGAGGGAAGCGCCGACGGCGCCTCGACGCGGAGCAGCCCTCCGCCGCCTCCGCCCCCGACCTTGCCCCCGCCACGAACTCCGCCCCAGCCGCCGCGGACCCGCCCGACGCCCGCAGCGCCTGACCCGCCCGACGCCCGCAGCGCCTGACCCGCCCGACGCCCGCAGCGCCTGACCGCGCCCCTGACCCCGCCCCGCCCCCAGGTCCCCGACCCGCCCCAGCCCGCCCCCCCGCCGAACCATCCCACCCACCCCCGCGGCCCTGCCGCCCACCCGAAGGAGATCCCCATGGTCGACGTCCCCGCTCAGCTCCGCTCCGTCACCCGCAGCTACCGCGTCGAGGAGCGCGACGGCGAGGAGATGCACGTCCAGTCGCTCGAGCAGACCTATCCCGCCGAGCTCGCCGACGTGTGGGAGGCGGTCACCAGCGCCGAGCGCATCCAGCGCTGGTTCCTGCCGGTCAGCGGCGACCTCCGCCTCGGCGGCCGCTACCAGTTCGAGGGCAACGCGGGCGGGGAGATCACCGTCTGCGAGCCGCCCGCCGAAGGGGCCGCCGAGTTCTCCGCGACCTGGGAGGCGATGGGCGGCGTCTCGTGGGTGACCGTGCGCCTGCAGGAGGTCGACGCCGAGCGCACCGCCTTCGAGCTCGAGCACTCCAGCCGCACCGCCGACGTCCCCGCCGAGATGTGGGAGACCTTCGGCCCGGGCGCGACGGGCGTGGGCTGGGACGGCGGCCTGCTGGGCCTGTCCCTGCACCTCGGCGGGGTCGAGGGCTCGCTCAGCCCCGCCGAGGCCGAGGCCTGGGCCGGCACCGACGAGGGCCGCTCCTTCTACCGCGGCGCGGCGGACGGCTGGGCCGTCGCCCACATCGCCTCCGGTGCCGAGGCCCCGCTCGCCGAGCGCAATGCCGACGCGACCTACGGCTTCTACACCGGGACGACTCCCGAGGCCTGAGCCCCGCGCTCCTCTCAGACCGCCCGGGCGATCACCACGTACTCGCGGCCCGGGCGGTCCGGCGCCTCGCGGATCTCCTCGACGTCGAAGCCGGTCGCCGCGAGCGTGTCCCGCAGCTCGGCCTCGTCCCGCCACCGCAGCGTGGAGGTCGAGGTGAGCACCGTGCCGTCCGCGAAGCGGAACTCGTCGGAGAAGGTCACGAGCGGCAGCGCGACCTCGACCCCCGTCGGCCGCTGGCGCACCGGGCCGATGCCCGGCACGTCGTGGAGCGTCTCCGCGGTGTCGGCCTGCCACTCCTCCCAGGCCCGGCGCCCGGGCCGACGGGTCTCGAAGACCAGCACCCCGCCCGGCCGCAGCGCACCGCGGATACCGCGCAGCGTCGCCGCCCAGGCCTCGTCGGTGACGAACACCTGCGCGACGTTCCCGGTCATCACCGCCGCATCCGCACCGAGGGGCGGCAGATCCTCGGCGGTGCCGTGCCGCCAGGTCACGGCCTCGGCATGGGGCTTCCGCCGGGCGACGTCGAGGGAGGCGAGGGCCGGGTCGACTCCCGTCACCGTGAGGCCGTCGGCGGCGAGCAGCGTGGCGAGGGCTCCGGTGCCGCAGCCGACGTCGATCACGGTGCGGGCCGAGTGCTCGGCGAGGATCGCCCGGTACGGGGGCAGGTCGTCGCGTTCGCCGTCGAACGTGTCGTAGCACGCGGCCAGGCGCGGGTCGGCGAAGATCGGGTCGGGGGAGCTCGGGGTCATGGCGCCTTTCTCAGACGAAGGAGGTCCAGGTGGTCTCGGCGTCGATCAGCCAGTGATTGCGCAGCGTGAGCGCCCGTTCGGTCGCCGCGAGCACGCCCGCGATGAGCAGGGAGATGTTCAGCCACCCCGGCAGGCTGATCGGGGACGTGAAGGTGCCGATCCGGTCCGCGACGGGCGGGATGCTCGTGATCAGCTCCGCCGCCTGGGGCAGCATCAGCACCACCCCGATCAGCAGGATCACGATCGCGAGCGCTCCGATCAGGCGGCTCGCCGCGGGATGCCGCCGCCCGAAGCGGGCGCGGCGTCCCTCGAGGGAGCGCGGATGCGGCACGAGCGTGGTCGCCTCCGCGCCGTCCTCGGGCACGAGGTGCATCCGGGTGAGGCCGTAGCCGCCCACCGCCGCTTCGATCACCCCGCCGGGCACCTCGAAGGCGACGGGGGAGTCGGCGATGTGGGTGCGGCGGCCGTCGCGATAGAGGGCGATCTTCGGATGCCGGGTGCCCTCGGCGAGCCTCCCGCCCTCGAGCTCGCTCGCGAGATGGTGCACGTCGACGACGTACAGCTCAGTACGCCCCGCCGCGGCCGAGGACGGCAACGCGAACTGGGTGCGGGTGAGGATCTGCCACCAGCGCAGTCGGCTGAGCTCGCGGCCGTCACCAGGCTTCGCGCGGCGGAGCTGTCGGGTGCGCTGCAGTCGGCGGAACATGATCCTCCTGGCATGCCTCGGAGCGGACGACGGATCGGGTCGGTCCCCTCCATCACAGCCGATCCCCGCCGCCTATACCAGTGCCATCTGTCATCGGGCGCCCGGAGCTCACCCCGCCCGGAGCTCCCGCGGCAGCTCCTCGAGCAGGCGGAGCCACAGCTCCGAGGCGGCGGGATAGCTGGGCACGGCGTGGCGGAGCACGTGCACCGGCACGCGGCCGACGATCGCGACTGTCGCCGCGTGCACCAGCTCGGCCGCCTCGGGGCCGACGAAGGTCGCTCCGCACAGCACGCCCGTGCGGGCGTCGACGACGATCTTCGCCGTGCCCGTCACGTCGTCGCGCAGCAGCGCGGTGCCGGCCGCCGCGCCATAGGGCACCTCAGCCGTGACCACGTCGACCCCCTGCCCCCGGGCCTCGCGCTCGGTGAGCCCGACGGCCGCAACCTGCGGATCCGTGAACACCACCTGCGGCACGGGCACCGCCGTCGGCCGCGGCTCGACCGCCTCGCCCGTCGCCGCCGCGCGGATCTCCTGCCCGATCACGCGGGCGCGGTACTTGCCCCAGTGCGTCAGCGGCGCCTCCCCGCTCGCGTCGCCGACGGCGTGCAGCCACGCGGGCAGCAGTCCGGCGAGCACGTTCGCGGGGGCGAGGCCGACCGCCTCGAGGCCGACGTCGTCCAGGCGCGGCCGCCGCCCGGTCGCCACCAGGATCTCGTCGGCCGTGACCTCGCGCGTCGCGTCGGCGTCCCGCACCTGCACGGCGACCCCGCCGCCGTGGATCCGGCCGAGCCCGGTGTCCTCCGCCGCCTCGCGGGAGGCGGAGACGACCTCCGCCCCGAGCTCGACCCCGATCCCGAGCGACCGCAGCGCCTCGAGGACGTGCCGTCCCGCGGCGGGCTCGAGACCGGTGAGCAGCGCCTCCCCGCGCACCAGCATCCGCACCTGCGCGCCGAGGGCGGCCATCCACGTCGCGGCCTCGACGGCGACCACGCCGCCGCCCACGATCAGCAGCTGCGCGGGCACCTCCTGCACCCCGGTGGCATCGCGCGAGGTCCAGGGCGCGAGGTCGCGCAGCGGCTCCGGCACGACGGGCACCGAGCCGGTCGCGAGGACCACCGCCCGCCGCGCCCGTACGCGCGTGCTCGTCCCGTCGGCCGTCTCGACCTCGACCTCGCGCTCGCCGACGAGCCGGCCGTGACCGCGCAGCACGCGCAGCCCGGCGCCCTCCGCCCAGGAGACCTGGCCGGCGTCGTCGTAGTGGGACACCCAGTCGTCGCGCCGGGCCAGCAGCGCCTCCGGCTCGACGTGCGGGGTGCTGATCCCCGGCAGCTGCGCGGCGGCGCGGGCGACGTCGATCGGGCGCAGCAGCGCCTTCGACGGCATGCACGCGTAGTAGGAGCATTCGCCGCCGAGCAGTTCGCGCTCGAGGATCGCGCAGGTCAGGTCGGTGCCCTCGACGGCGTACTGGGCGACGTTCTCGCCGACGGGTCCACCGCCGATCACGAGCACGTCGACGGTCGTGTCGGCAGTTTCAGGAGTCATGGCTCGACGCTACGCCCGCAGCACCTCCCGCACCACCGCCGCGGGGTCCGCGGCGTCCATCACCGCCCGCACGAGCGCCACCCCGGCCACCCCGGTCGCCGTGAGGGCGGGGACGTCGGCGGGGGTGACGTCGCCTATCGCGACGATCGGCAGGCTGGTCGCGGCGACCAGCGCCGGATAGCCGGCGACCCCCAGCGGCTCCCGGCCCGAGTCCTTCGTGGGGGTGCGGCGGAAGGGGCCCGCGCCGAGATAGTCGAGGCGGCGGGCGTCCGGCTCCGCCGCCCGCACCAGCTCGAGGGTCCCCGTGGTCAGGCCGATGATCGCGTCCTCGCCGAGCAGCGCCCGGGCGTCGGCGACGGGCAGGTCGTCCTGCCCCAGGTGCACCCCGTGGACGTGCGCGCCGCGGGCCCGGGCGGCCGCGGCGACGTCCGCCCGGTCATCGACCAGCACCCGCGTCGCCGGGCGCGCGACCTCCACGGCCTCCGCGACGGCGAGGACCAGCTCGAGCAGCGCCGCGGTGCTCGCCTGCTTCGCCCGCACCTGCACTACGCCGGCCCCCGCCGCGGCGGCCCGCGCGGCGACGTCGACGGTGCGGCGGCCTAAGCCGGAGGTGACCAGGTAGCAGCGCAGATCGAGGGGGAGGGGAGTGCGGGTCATGTCAGCGTCCGATCTCGTCGAGGGCGTCGAGCAGGTGCATCCGGAAGGAGCCGGGACCGGTGGCGCGGGTCGCCGCGACCTCCCCGGCGAGGTCCAGCCAGACGGTCGCGGCGCGGGCGGCGACGAGGGCGTCCTCGGCGACGGCGGTGCAGGCCGCAGTGAGGGCACCGAGCAGGCAGCCGGTGCCCGTGACCCGCGCGAGCAGGGCGGAGCCGCGCGCGACCCGCTCCCGTCGGCCGACGCCGGCCAGCAGGTCCACCGGCCCGGAGACGGCGACCGCGCCGCCGGTGCGCTCCGCGATCCGTGCCGCGGCCCGCTCGGCGGTCTCCGCGGCGTCGGTCGCGTCGGCGCCGCGACCCCCGGATCCCTCCCCGACCAGGGCGAGGATCTCCGAGGCGTTGCCGCGCACCACCGTCGGCCGCTCGCCGAGGAGCCGCCGCGCGAGCGGGGTGCGGACCGGCGCGATCCCGATCGCCGTCGGATCCAGCACCCAGGGTCGGGCGTCCGAGCGCGCGACCCGGACCGTCGCGGGGATCCCGTCCATCGCATCGGTCGAGAGAGTGCCGAGGTTGATGAGCAGGGCGTCGGCGAGGGTGGTGACGACGGGCGCCTCGGCGAGCGTCTCGGTCATCATCGGCCGGGCGCCCGCGGCGAGCAGACCGTCCGCGACCAGGCCCATCGACACGGTCGCCGTCAGGCAGTGCACGAGCGGCACCCGCTCGCGGACCGCCGCGAGCACCGGCCGGACGGACTCCAGCAGCGGGTCGGGAGGAGGGACCGCGCTCATCGCCGACCCCGCTCCGCGACCGTGTCGAGATCGGCGTCGAGGTCGCGCGGGGACAGTCGCGGCCCGAGCAGCGCGCCGAGCACCACGAGCGCCCCGCCGAGCACGACCATGCCGATCACCGTCCCGTCCCGGCCGAGCAGCGGCTCGAGCGCCGGCACGTAGAAGGGGTACAGCGCCGGCAGCACGAGCGAGAGGCTGTAGGCGGAGCCGTAGCCCGTCGACCGGACCGCCGCGGGGAACCGCTCGGAGAGGTACGCGGCGATCGGTCCGTAGGCGGAGACCGTCGCGACCTGCAGCAGCGCGGCGAGGAGGGCCGCCGCGGCGAGGGTCGGGGCGTGCACCGCCGCCCACCACAGCACCGGACCGAGCACGGCGGCCACCGCTCCCCAGACCACCAGCAGCCGGCGTCGGCCGACGAGGCTCGACACGTGCCCCGCGGCCGCCATCGCGAGCGCCTGCGCGATCGCGGCGACGCCCATCGCGAGCGGCACCGCCTCCGGGGAGAGGCTCGAGTCGGTCGCGAGCCGCGCCGTGAGCAGCAGCACCGTCGAGTCGGTGAGCAGCCACAGCCCCGTCATCAGCACGAACGCCTGCCAGAAGGCCGGCGCCCAGCCTCCGGCGAGCAGGCTGCGCAGGCCCGGGCGCGGGGCCGACGGGGCAGGGGCGGTGGGCGCGGGGGCCGTGGTCGTGCGGTGCAGGATCGGCGCGTCCACCACGTGCCGCCGGTAGTAGAGCATCATCCCGATCGACAGCGCGGCGCCGAGGACGAACAGCGCCCGCCAGCCCCAGACCGCGTAGTGGTCCGGTCCGAGCGCGGCGAGCAGCAGCGCGACCGCGAAGGCGATCGATGCCTGCGCCCACGGCGCCATCGACAGGATCAGCCCGCTCATCAGCCCCCGCCGGCGCGGCGCGGACCACTCCATGGCCAGCGGGATCGCCGCCGAGTACTCGCCGGCGACGAAGATCCCGCCGAGGAAGCGCAGGATCAGCACCAGGGCGACGGTGCCGGGACCGAGCAGCTCGTGCGTCGGGACGGCGGCGATCGCGAGCGCGCACGCGGCGGTCCCGGCGATCGCGACCTTCGTGGTGCGGGTGCGGCCCAGCCGGTCTGCGATCCGCCCGAACACCACCCCGCCGACGGGCCGGCCCAGCAGCATCGCGACGATGATCAGCGCCCCCGTCGACGCGGTCGCCGACGGTCCAGCGAGCACCAGCATCGCCGGGGCCAGCGCCGTGACCGGCAGGAACACGTGGATGTTGTCGATCCAGTTGCCGACCACCCCCGCTCGCAGCGCGGCCCGTCCCTCCGCGGGGAGCGTGGGGGCGGTGGGGACCGTGGCCGCGCTCATCGGCGCGCCTGCTCGAAGAACTCGAGCTCGTGCCGGCAGGCGAGGAGGAAGTCCCTCGCCGCGTCTGCCCGCACCTCGGGGCTCGCCACGGCGAGCTCCCGCTCGACGATGACGAGGGCCCCGCGCACCCCCTCGACGAAGTCCGGATCGCGGTAGGTCAGTAGCCAGTCCCGGTAGGGATGATCCGCCGGGACCTCCGGCAGTCCCGCGCCCACCTGCGCGTACAGCCAGAAGCAGGGCAGGGCCGCCGCCGCGCCGACCACGTGCGGGGAGCCGAGCGCCCGGGCGAGCAGGAAGTCGGTGTAGGCGCTGGTCACGGGGCCGACGGGGAGCGTCGCCGCCTCCGGTCGGGGGGCGAGCCAGCTGTGGTGTAACTCCATCTCGGTCTCGACGCAGGTCCGCGAGGAGGCCGACCAGAACGCACGCGCCTCGTCGTCCGGGGCGGAGGCGGCCAGTGCCGCCAGCGCCCGCGAGTACCGCTGCAGGTAGTGGGCGTCCTGCGCGAGATAGACGCTGAACTGCTCCTCCGGCAGGCTGCCGTCGACGAGGGCGGCGACGAAGCCCGAGTCGTCGATCGCGGCGGCGAGCGGCGCGCCCGCCTCCCAGAGCGCGGCGGTCCAGGGGCCGACGGGGGCGACGGCCGGGGCGGACCCGTGGGTGGGGGCGGGCCCGTCGGCTGGGGCAGGGTGGAGGTCTGCCGGCGCCTCGAGCCGGGCCGGCACCGCGTCAGGGCCGAGCCATGGTGCCGCGGATCCCGCCGCGGCGAGCCGGCGGCCGAGATGCCCGTGGTCCACGGGCCCGTTCCCGCCGCCCACCTGCAGCGCCGCGCCGTGCTGGATCGCTTCGTGCAGCCAGCGGCTCGCCCAGGCGAGCGCCGTCCGGGGGTCGTCGCCGGCGCCCAGCCGCGTGGCGAGCGCGGCGGCGAGGGAGCAGCCGGTGCCGTGCGTGCTGGTGGTGTCGACGCGGGTGGTCCGCACCGCGTGGCCCGTGCCGCCGCCGGCGGGGACCCAGGTCGTGGTGATCGCGCGGGTGTCGAGGTGTCCGGTCTTCACGACGACGGCGACACCGGTCTCGGCGGCGAAGCGCTCGGCCTGGGCGAGGGCCTCGGACTCGGTGCGCGCGGGGGCCTCGCCGGTGAGGACGGCGAGCTCGTCGAGGTTCGGGGTGATGGCGGTCGCGAGGCGGCACAGGCGCCGCATCGCCTGCTCGGCCTCGCCGGCGAGGAGGCGATCACCGCTGGTCGCGACCATGACCGGGTCGATGACGAGCACTCGCGGCGGATGCGCGCGGAGCCAGGTCTCGACGGCGTCGATGATCTCGGCGGTGCCAAGCATGCCGGTCTTGACGGCCTCGAGCTCGACATCGTCGGAGACCGCCTCGAGCTGCGCGGTGAGGACGGTGGCGGGCGGGAGGTGGATGTCGCGCACGCCGTGCGTGTTCTGCGCGACGACGGCGGTGACCGCGGCCATGCCGTAACCGCCCGCGGCGGTGATCGACTTGAGGTCCGCGGCGGTGCCGGCTCCGCCCGTCGGGTCCGTCCCGGCGATCGAGAGGACCCGGGGGAGGGCGGGTGCGGGGCGGGGGTCGGGCTGGGCCGTGCGGGCGGGCTGGGCCGTGCGGGCGTGCGGAAAGAGGGTGCGAGAATCCGAGCTCATGCGGACATCCCTTCGCTAGTACGAACTAGATCAGGTTCCACGGGTGTGATCTCAGCGCCTCGGGCGCACCCCGTGTCCAGCGGCCGAGTGTAGGGGAACGGCGCGGAGCCGCGCGGCGGCGTCTGGCTCAGGAGGCGTGCCGGACCGTCGCTCGGCCCGCCCGCCACCGCTCGTGCCGCCCACTGACCGGCCGGCTGTCGCTCCTGGCCCCCTGTACACCCGGGGTCCGACACACGAAACCCTGTCCGCCGCGACATGGGGAAAAACCCTGTGGATAACCCTGTTCTGGGGAGGAACGATTCGGCCCCCGTGGTGTTTCTCGTCGATCACCCGCCGTGGCGACGAAGTTATCCACAAATGCGAGAGCAGGGATTTCCCAGGTGGGTGATGAGGATTAGGGTGGAGGTGTTCGAGGGGGAGTTCTCGGCGCGGGTCCCGCGCCCTCCCCGACGGGGATGCAGAGGGGGTGGACGTGGTGAGCATCGTGCCGATCGACGGCTCCTCGTCGGGTTCCTCCTCCCGCGCCCCGAAGGCTGACGATGGGGCCGCGGTCGCGCCCTCGGCCGCCGGTCTGGCGCCCGTCGATCCTGACCTGCTCGCCTCTCTCCCGCTGCGCTTGCGCGCCGTCTCCGGTCGCACTCCCGGCACTCGCGAGGCCCTCCCGGCTCGCGGTGGCTGCGCAGATGATCCCCAGCTCAGCGCGGCATCACAGCGCGTCTGGGATGCCGAGCGGGCTGCCGCCCGAGCTCTCGTCAGCCAGTACCGCGCCCTCGCCGCGCTCCACGAGCTCGAGGGAGAGTACGAGGAGTGCGAGGAGGTGAACGAGGTCGACACCCTGCGCGCCGCCCTCGCCCTCCGCGTGACCCGCGGTGCCGCGGGATGGCGTCTCCGGGACGCGCACCAGGCCGTCCATCTGCTCCCGCGAGCGCTCGCTCGGCTCGACTCCGGGGAGATCTCCGCCGCCTGGTTCGAGCGGATCCTGAAAGGATCTCGAAGCCTGTCGGACGATTCCCGTCGACAGCTCGACGAGATCCTCTCCACCTGGTTCGCGGATATCACCTCGGAACGATTCTTCACCCTGCTGAAAGGTCTCATCGAGCTGCTCCGTCAGCGGGAGGATCGCCCCGATCCGGAATCCTGTCTCGAGCGGTCCGTCGAGCTGCTCCCGTCGCCGCAGCCGGGCGTCGGGATCCTGCAGATCACCGGTCCGATCCCCGACATCCTCGCCTGTTTCACGGAGCTCGACGAGACGGCCCGCGCCCTCCAGGCCGCCCAGCGCGCCGCCCTCCGCGAGGGTGCCCCGATCCCGCATGACCCGGAGGGGACGGTCCTCGAGAGCGGTCGCGCCCTGTCGCTCACGCGCCTGCGCTTCGCTCTGCTCACCTCCGCACAGCTGGACCCCGACGGTGTCGACGTGCCTGCCCCGCGCTTCCGCCTCAACATCACGATCCCGGCGCTCACGCTCCTCGGCGCGTCGGACGAGCCGGGCATGCTCGAGGGCACGACCCCGTTGCCGCCGTCGATGGCCCGCAGCCTCGCCGGCTCGGCGGATGTCTGGTACCGCGTGTTGACCGATCCCTGCAGCGGGGCCTTCCTGCCCCTGCCCGCCGAGCGGTACACGCCCACCCCGGCGATGCTCGAGCACCTGCGCTTGCGCAGCGCCCAGTGCGCTGTGCCGGGCTGCACCCGCCCCAGCTCGTGGGCGTCCGAGTGCGACCACCTCGAGGAGTGCCGCCGCGGCACCCCCGGCGCGGGCGGGCCCACCGACCTCGAGAACCTGCACCTCCTGTGCTGGCAGCACCACCTCGACAAGACCACCGGACTCCTCGACCCCGTCCGGATCCCCACCGGCCCCACCGAACCGGGCCGCACCCGCTGGCGGATCGGCGGCGCCGGAGACGCGGTGACCGTGATCGACGACCTGGACGTGGCGAGCCTGCGCATGGTCGAGGGGCTCACCGCCGCCTGGTCCAGCTTCCTCCGCGGCACTTACGCCGGGGAGCCGGCGCCGAATCCCGGGGGAGGGGAGGACGAGACACCCCCCGACTGGGACATCGCCGAGCTGCTCGACCCGCGCCCGTCGGCCGACGCTTCTCCCTGCCCCCCGCTCGAGCCCCCGCCCTACCCGCCGCTCGAGCCCCCGCTCGGGGGATGGGGCGACGCCGGGCCGCCGCCCTTCTGATCGCGCGACCCCGCGCGCCCGCGCGCGCCCGCCCTCGCTCGTCGCACCTCGCCCCTAGGCTCGGAGACATGAAGATCCTGCACACCTCGGACTGGCACCTGGGCCGCACCCTGCACAAGGTCGACCTGCACGAGCACCAGGCCGCCTTCCTCGACTGGCTCGTCGAGCTGGTCGAGGCCGAAGAGGTCGACGTGGTCGTCGTCCCCGGCGACGTCTACGACCGGGCGGTGCCCGCGGTGAGCAGCGTGACCCTCCTGGACCGGGCCCTCGCCCGCCTCGCCGCGACGGGCGCGACCGTGATCCTCACCAGCGGCAACCACGACTCGCCCGAGCGGCTCGGCTTCGGTCGCTCGCTCATGCGCGGCGGCATCCACCTCCTCACCGACCTCCCCGGCCTCGAACACCCCGTGAGTGTCGAGGACGAGCACGGCGAGGTCCTCGTCTTCGGACTGCCCTATCTCGAGCCGGACCGCGCCCGCGCCGAGCTCGCCGGCCCCGGCGGCGAGCCCCTCGCCCGCAGCCACGAGGCCGTCACCCGCGCCGCGCTCGACCGCGTCCGCGAGCGTGCCGCGACCCGCCCCGGCGCCCGCACCGTCGTCCTCGCCCACACCTTCGTCACCGGCGGCGAGGGCTCCGACTCCGAGCGAGACCTCTCCGTGGGCGGCGTCGATTCCGTGCCCGCAGGGGTCCTGGCCGGGCTCGACTACCTCGCGCTCGGCCACCTCCACGGCTGCCAGGACCTCACCGCCCTCGTCGGCGCGCCCGCCTGGTACTCCGGCTCCCCGCTCGCCTTCTCCTTCTCCGAGCGGAGCCACCGCAAGTCCGTGCTGCTCGTCGAGCTCGGCGCCCCCGGCACCACCGCCCAGGTGCGCCGGGTCGAGACCCCCGTCCCGCGCCGACTCACCGAACTGCGCGGCACCCTCGAGGAGATCCTCGCCCACCGCACCGAGCACGCCGGCGACTGGCTCAAGGCCGTCGTCACCGACCCCGCCCGCCCCGCCCACCTGCAGGAGCAGCTGCGCGAGGCCTTCCCGCACCTGCTGCTCACCGAGTACGCCCCCGAGGGCCGCGCCGCCCGCGAGGGCACCCCGGTGGTGCGCCGAGAACAGAACCCCCTCGAAGTGATGGACGAGTTCCTCGCCCATGTCACCGGCGGCGACCCCACCGACGCCGAGCACGCCGTGCTCGAGCGCGCCTACGCCGCCGTCCGCCGCGAGCAGGAGGCCTCGTGAAGCTCCACTACCTGCGCCTGACCGGCATCGGCCCCTTCGCGGGGACCGTCGAGATCGACTTCGCGGCCCTCGGCGCGAGCGGCACCTTCCTCCTCGAGGGCCCCACCGGCTCCGGCAAGTCCACCATCCTCGACGCGATCGTCTACGCGCTCTACGGGCAGGTCGCCGGCAGCGCCACGAGCGCCGACCGGATCCGCTCCCAGTTCGCCGCGCCCACCGCACCGAGCGTCGTCGACCTCGTCTTCGAGACCAGCTCCGGCCTGCACCGCGTGCGCCGCCAGCCCGAGTTCCAGCGTCCCAAGCTGCGCGGCAGCGGCACCACGAAGGAGCAGGCCAAGGCCGTCCTGTGGCGGATCGGCTCCCCGCAGGCGCTGCCCGCGGCGATCGCCGACGCCGCGGGCTCCGGGTCGGGCTCCGAGGTGATCGCGAGCCGCCTCGACGAGGTGGGACGCGAGGTGCAGCGCGCCGTCGGTCTCACCCGCGAGCAGTTCACGCAGACCGTCCTGCTCCCGCAGAACGAGTTCGCGCGCTTCCTCCGCGCCGGCACCGGGGACCGTCAGCAGGTCCTCCAGCGCGTGTTCGGCACCGAGACCTACGCGGCCGTCGAGAAGCAGCTCGAGGGCATGCGCCAGCAGGCCAAGCGCCAGGTCGAGGCCGCCCAGCAGACCCTCTCCACCGCCGTCGCCCGCTTCACCGAGGCAGCGGCCCTCGAGGACGAGGAGAGCACCGCCCTCGTCGAGCACGCCGCGGCGCTGCGGCTCGACCCCCTCGCCGAGTCGGCCGACGCGCAGCTCGCGTCCGTCGACGCCCGCGCGGAGTCCGCCCGCACCGCGGCCGATGCCGCCACCACCGCCGAGCAGACCGCGCGCATCGCGGCCGACGAGGCCGGCACCGTCCGCACCCGCCTCGAACGCCGCTACCGGCTCGACCAGCTCGCCGCCCGCCTCGAGCAGGAATCCCCCCAGGTCGAACGGGCCCGCACCGCGCTCGCGGCCGACGAGACCGCCCGCCCCGTGGTCGACCTGCTGCGCCGCCGCGACACCGCCTCCGCGGCCGCCTCCCGCGCGATCGAATCCCTCGCCGAGCTGGTCACGCGCACCCGCCCGGACCACCCCGACCTCGTCGACCTCCCCGCCGAGCAGCTCGCCGACGCCGCCTCGGAGGCGACCGCGTCCGCCGGTGCCCTGAAGGATCTCATCGACCTCGAGACCGCCCTGCCCGCGCGGGAGGAGCGGCTGGTCGCGCGGCGCGAGGACCTCGCCGGCCGGGGGGAGAAACTCGCCGCGCTCACCGCCGCGCTGGAGGAGCGCCCCGCGGCCCGCGCCGTGCTCGTCGAGCAGCGGGACACCGCGCGCGCCGCCGGGGCCACGCTGCCCGAGGCGACGCAGGCGCTCACCGTCGCCCTCGCCGTGCAGGAGGCGACCACCGCCCGCACCGCCCAGGAGCAGGCGGTCGCCGCCGCTGAGCGCTCCGCCGCGGCCTCTCTCCGGGCCGCTCGGGACACGGCCTGGACGGAGACCGATCTGCGCCGCCGCCGCTTCGCCGGGATCGCCGCCGAGCTCGCCGTCGACCTCGAGGACGGAGCCCCCTGCCCCGTCTGCGGCGCTGCCGAGCACCCCCGCCCTGCCGACCCCGCCGAGGACGCCGTCAGTCCCGAGCAGGTCGACGCCGCCGAGGCCGCCCGGCAGCGTGCCGAGCAGGAGCAGGCCCGCGACGCCCGCGACCTCGCCGTCGCCCGCGAGAAGCTCGACCGACTCCGGGAGCAGGCCGGCGAGAACACCGTCGAGACCGCCACGGCGGTCGTCGCGGCGGCGCGCACCGCCCTCGACGGGGCGACAGCCGCGAGCCGCCGCGCCGAGCAGATCGAGGCCCGGCTCACCGCCTTCGACGCCGAGACCGAGACGTCCGCCGCTGCCCGGCAGCGGGAGGCCCTCGAGGTCGAGCGGGAGGACGCCGCGATCCGCGAGGTCGCCCAAGTGCTCGCGGCCGACCGCGACCGTCTCGCGGCCGCGCGGGGGGACGACGACTCGATCTCCGCCCGCCGCCGCGCCCACACCGCCCGTGCCCGCGCCGCGACCGCCCTGCTCGACGCGCTGCGCACCCGCACCACCGCCGAGGAGCAGGCCGCCGAACTCGCCGCCGAGACCGACAGCGCCCTCGCCACCAGCGGTCTCGTCACCGCCGAGGCCGCCGGCGCCGCCGTGCTCCCCGCCGCGGAGCGCACCGCCCGGCAGAAGCAGCTCGAGACGCGCGCGGTCGAGGAGTCCCGACTCGCCGACGGCCTCGCCGAGGACGGCATCGCGGAGACCACCTCCACCGAGGAGTCCCGCGCGCAGGCCGAGGCCGCGCTCCTCGCCGCGGGGGAGCGGCTCACCGCCGCCCGCGCCGCCTCCCGCGAGGCCGCCGGGGAGGCCGCCCGGCTCCGCGGCATCGCCCAGCGCACCGCCGAGGCCCGCGGCGCGCTCACCGCCGCCTCCGCCCAGGTCCGCACCGTCAGCGAGGACGCCGGTGTGGTGGTGCGCGTGGCCGACCTCGCGACCGGCCGCTCCGCCGACGGCGACCGGGTGCAGCTCTCCACCTACGTGCTGATGTGGCGGCTCGACGCCGTGATCGACGCCGCGAACGCCCGCCTCGCCCTCTTCTCCGGCTCCGAGCTGGAGCTGCAGCGCGACACCGGTGCCCGCGGCGCGAAGAAGACCGGCCTCGACCTGCTGGTCCTCGACCGCCGCACCGATCAGGTGCGCGTCCCCGAGACCCTCTCCGGCGGCGAGACCTTCTTCGTCTCCCTCGCCCTCGCGCTCGGGCTCGCCGACATCGTCATGGGCGAGGCCGGCGGCGTGCAGATGGAGACCCTCTTCATCGACGAGGGCTTCGGATCCCTCGACCCCGAGACCCTCGAGACCGTCGTCCGCGAGATCGGGCGCCTCGCCGAGGCGGGCCGCACCGTCGGCATCGTCAGCCACGTCGGCGACATGAAAGCGCAGATCGCCGAGCAGATCCACGTGCGCCGCGGCGCCGACGACCGCTCGACGGTGACGATCACCGCCTGAGGGTCACAGCACGGAATCGGTCGGCCGGGTGTCTTCGTCCGCGTGCACGAACAGCGGCACCCGCAACCGCCGCGCGAGCGGGGCGAGGAGGACACCCACGAAAGCGCCGAGCCAGTTCGCGAGCAGGTCCTCGATGTCCGCGATCCGCACCCCGCACGGGTAGATCCCGAACGCCCCCGTGAACTGGGTGACCTCGATCAGCGCCGAGAGCATCAGCCCGATCGCCACCGACGCCGTCGCATCCAGCCGGAACACGCCGCGCAGGATCATCCCCAGCGGCACGAACAGGGCCGTGTTCAACGCGACCTGCACCACCGGGAAGCTCGTCGCGACCGCCCACCAGCTCCCGCCCGCGCGACGCAGCGCCAGCACCTCGCGCAGCGTGTGGAAGGGATCCGCCCGCAGCGCGCCGCCGGTGCGGGAGCGGCAGGTCAGCGCCACGTCATACGCCGGGGCGATCGTGAGCCCCGCGAGCGTCATGGTGTACACGCAGATCACGGCGATCGCCAGGAGCCGGTCCGGCCGGATCCGCCCGAAACGGCGCCGCTGCAGCCAGCAAGCCGGCAGCAGGGCCACGGCGAAGACTCCGAGCCCGCCCACTACGCCCACCAGGGCCAGGTTCAGCAGCTCGCTCACGGGCCGCACGGTACACAGCCCACCCGGAATACCCTCGGGAGCATGAACGCCACCCCCGCCGCCACCCCCGCCGCCCCCGCTGCTGGATCCCGCATCATCGGCACCGGCCACCACCGTCCCGACCGCATCATGACCAACGCCGACCTCGAGCAGTTGGTCGAGACCAGCGACGAGTGGATCCGCCAGCGCACCGGCATCCAGGAGCGCCGGATCGCGGCCGACGGGGTCGACGTCGGCGATCTCGCCACGCTCGCCGGGCGGGCCGCGCTCGTCGACGCCGGCGTCGATCCGGCCGAGGTCACCCAGGTCATCGTCGCCACCTGCTCCAACTACGAGCGCTCCCCGAGCGCCGCCGGCCGCGTCGCCCAGCAGCTCGGCCTGGCCGCCCCCGCGGCCTTCGACGTCGGCGCCGCCTGCTCCGGCTTCGAGCACGCCCTCGCCGTCGCCGACATGTCGATCCGCACCGGGGCGAGCACCACCAGCCTCGTGATCGGCGCCGAGAAGCTCTCCGCCGTCACCGACTACACCGACCGCACCACGTGCATCCTCACGGCCGACGGGGCGGGCGCCATGGTGCTGCGCGCCGCCGACGAGCCGGGCATCTCCCCGGTCGTGTGGGGCACCGTCCCCGAGCTCGCCGACGCCGTCACCATCAACGGCGAGGGCCCCGCGTTCGCGCAGCAGGGCCGCCAGGTGCTCGGCTGGGCGCTGCGCGAGGCACCGAAGATCTCGCAGCGGATCGTCGAGGCCTCCGGGCTCACCATGGCGGACATCGACGTCTTCGTCCCCCACCAGGCGAACCTGCGCATGATCGAGCCGCTCGCCGCCGCGCTCGGGCTCCGCGAGGACGCGATCGTCGCCGACGACATCATCACCTCCGGCAACACCTCCGCCGCCACGATCCCGCTGGCCATCTCGCGGATGCGCGAGGCCGGGCGGATCCCCTCCGGCGCGACCGCCCTGCTGGTCGGCTTCGGCGGCGGCTTCTCCTGGGCCGGCCAGGTGGTGCGCCTGCCCTGAGCGAGGGCGGCTGTCGGCGCGCCCCGGGGAGCGTCTCCCGATAGGATGGAGGAGGCCCCGGTGGCGGGGTCGCCACCCCTGAACCACTGCTGCCGACGACACCGCCCGGCCGTCCCCGTGAACGATCACGCGGACGGCCGGTCCGCACGCGGCCACCCCCAGCTCCCCGGAGGACATCCCATGGTCGACTCCTTGACCGTCCAGATCATCGTGACCGTCCTCGTGGGCCTCGCCTACGTGGTGGGCCTCGCGGGGATCATCGTGCCCGTCCTGCCGGGCACCATCACCCTCGTCATCGCGACGCTGATCTGGGCGATCGTCGTCGGCGGGGCGCCCGGCTGGGTCGCCTTCGGGATCGTCCTCGTGCTCGGCGCGGCCGGGATGGTCACCAGCTACGTCCTCACCGGGAAGAAGCTCCACGCGGCCGAGGTGCCGATGTGGCCGATCTACGTCGGCATCGCGGCGGGCGTGGTCGGCATCTTCGTGATCCCCGTCGTCGGCCTGCCCGTCGGCTTCCTGGTGGGCCTGTACGTGGCCGAGTCGCTGCGCCTGAAGGACTGGTCGCGGGGACTCAGCTCCGCCTGGGTCGCGATCAAGGCCCTCGGCACCGGGATCCTCATCGAGTTCGGCCTCGCCATGCTCTCCACCATCGTCTTCGCGCTCGCCGTCGTCTGGCACTTCGTCACCGCATGAGCCTCACCGATCACTCCCCGACCCGCCGCCCGTCCGTCCTCCTCCCCGGCCTCGCACGCCTGCTCAAGGGCTCCTGGGAGCAGAAGGGCTGGTTCTCCCTCGCCGTCCTCGGCGCGATCGCGTTCGCGCTGCTGCAGATCGCGACGAGCTCGATCATCGGCCGCGTCACCGAGGACGTGGTGGTGCCGAGCTTCGCGACGGGCGAGCCGCAGCTCGGCCTCGTCGTCGCCGGCGGCCTCGCGATCCTCGGCATCGCCGTGGCCCGCGCCGTCACCGTCATGGCCCGCCGCATCTTCGCCGCCGCCACCCAGTTCGACCTCTTCCGCCTCTACCGCGAGCGGCTCACCGCCGTCTACGCGCGCGTGCCGCTGCTGTGGCACCGCCGCCAGTCCACCGGCACCCTGCTCAGCTCCGTCTACTCGGACGTCGAGGCGACCTTCTTCGCCATGGCGCCCTTCCCCTTCGCGCTGTCCACCGTCGTGCTGCTCTTCTACGCGACGATCGTGGTCGCCGCCATCGACCCCGTGATCCTGCTGGTCATGGTCGCGCTGATCCTCGCGCTGATCGTGCTGAACGTGGCGCTGCAGCACTATGCGACCCCGCTCGCCATGTGCTCGCAGCAGCTGCGCGCCGAGGTCGCCGAGATCGCCCACGAGTCCTTCGACGGCGCGAACGTGGTGAAGTCTCTCGGCCGCGAGGACGTGGAGGAGGAGCGCTTCACCCGCTCCGCCCACCGGCTGCGGGACACCGGCATCCGCTTCGGCTACGTGCGCGGCTGGTTCGACCCCGCGATCGACGCCCTCCCGAACCTCGGCATCCTCGCGATCGCCGTCCTCGGCGCGTGGCGGATCGGCGACGGGCACCTCACCACCGGCCAGCTCGTCGAGGTGTCCTACCTGTTCACGCTGATGTCCCTGCCCATCCGCTCCTTCGGTTGGGTGCTCGGCGACCTCTCCCGCACCGTCGTCGGCGGCGGCCGTGTGCAGCAGATCCTCGATGTCGCCGAGCGCCGCGAATACGGCCCCGACGCCCTGCCCGCGGGCCCCGGCCGCTTCACCCTCGAGGACGTCTCCTTCGCCTACCACGACGACCCCGCCCAGGTGATCCTCGGCCGCGGCGGCGCGGAGCGGCCCGCCGCCGCGCGCACCTCCGAGGCCCTCTACGGCGTGACCCTCACCGCGGACCCCGTCGCCGGCACCCGCGTGCTCGCCGTCGTCGGCGCCACCGGCTCCGGGAAGTCGACCCTCGCCCTGCTCGCCGCGGGCCTGGTCCCTCCCACCTCCGGCGAGATCCGCCTCGACGGCGCCGAGCTGCGCTCCCTCACCGCCGAGGCGCTCACGGCCGACGTCGCCCTCGTGCTCCAGCAGGCCTTCGTCTTCGACGACACGGTGCGCGGGAACGTCACCCTCGGTGAGGACATCGACGAGGAGACCGTGCGCTGGGCGCTGCGCGTCGCCCAGGCCGAAGACTTCGTCGACGCCCTGCCCGAGGGTCTCGACACCGAGCTGGGGGAGCGGGGCGGGTCCCTTTCCGGCGGCCAGCGCCAGCGCATCGCCCTCGCCCGCGCCCTCGCCCGTCGGCCCCGACTGCTGATCCTCGACGACGCCACCAGCGCCTGCGACCCGAGCGTCGAGCTCGCGATCCTCGACGGGATCCGCCGCGAGATGACCGAGTCCACGCTGCTGCTGATCGCCTACCGCAAGTCGACCATCTCCCTCGCCGACCAGGTCGTCTTCCTCGACCACGGCCGGGTCGCCGCGACCGGCACGCACGAGGAGCTGCGCGCGGGGAGCGCCGGCTACCGCGCCCTCGTCGACGCCTACGACGAGGCCGCCATCTCCCACAGCCTGCTCGAGGCCTCCGGCCCGCCGCCGTCGGACGGCCCCGACCCCGCGCTCGCCGTGCCCGCCGCACGGCGCCGCACCCAGGAGCACGCCGAGGAACGGCACCGCTGCGACGACCACGAGGAGGACGACCGATGAGCACCGCCCCCGCCTCCTCCCGCCTCGGCGGGGAGACCCAGGCCGACGAGGGCGCGCTGACCACGATCCGCCGCGGCCTCGCCCTCACCCCCGAGCTGCTGCGCGGGCTGTGGATCACCCTGCTGCTCGCCGTCATCGCGACCGCCGGCAAGGTGGTCGTGCCGATCGCGGTGCAGTCCATCCTCGACCGCGGCATCATCGCGCCGGAGCGGCCCGACCTGCCCTTCGTCGCCTCCGCCGCGGGCCTCGCCGCCCTCGTCCTGCTGGTCACCGCGAGCTGCAACGTGCTCATGAACCGGCGCCTGTTCCGCCTCGCCGAGACCTCGCTCGCGACCCTGCGCACCCGCGCCTTCCGCCACATCCACGACCTCTCCCTGCTCACCCAGGGCACCGAGCAGCGCGGGGCCCTGGTCTCGCGCGTGACCAGCGACGTCGACACCGTCAGCCAGTTCATGAGCTTCGGCGGAATCATGCTCGTGGTGATGAGCTTCCAGCTGCTGCTGGCCACCGGAGTGATGGTCGCGTACTCGTGGCCGCTCGCGCTCGCCGTGTGGATCTGCTACCTGCCGATTCTGCTGATCATGGGCGCCCTGCAGAAGCGGATCCGGGCCCGCTTCCAGGAGGTCCGCACGCGGGTCGGCGGCATGCTCGGCGCCGTCTCCGAGTCCCTCGTGGGCGCCGCGACCCTGCGCGCCTACGGCACCGAGGAACGCACCCGCCGCGCCCAGCAGGAGCGGATCGGCAGGGTGCGCGACGCCCAGTTCTCGGTGCTGCGGCCGCAGTCCGCCTCGTTCTTCCTCTCGGAGACGGCCGACGGGCTCGCGACCGCCGTCGTGGTCGTGGTCGGCATCCTCCTCGGCACCGGGGCGCTCGGCCTCGACCTGCCCGGCGCCGACCTCACCGCGGGCGGCGTCATCGCCTTCGTGTTCCTCGTGTCGCTGTTCAGCCAGCCCGTCCGCATGGGCATCGAGATGCTCTCCGAAGCGCAGAACGCGGTGGCCGGCTGGCGGCGCGTGCTCGGCGTGCTCGACACCCCGGCCGACGTCGCCGACCCCGCAGGCTCCATGGACCCGCACACCGGGCGACGCTCCGATCCCGTCCCCGGCGCGACGCCGCTGCCCGACGGGCCGCTCGACATCACCGTGCGCGCGCTCCGCTACCGCTACCCGACCGGTCCCGAGGTGATCCACGGCGTCGACGTCGACATCCCCGCCCGTTCCCGCATCGCGATCGTGGGCGAGACCGGCTCCGGCAAGACCACCTTCGCCAAGCTCCTCACCCGCATGATGGACCCCGCCTCCGGGACGATCGAGGTGGGCGGCGTGCCGCTGCACCTGGTGCCCTACGCCTCGCTGCGCACGCGCGTGATCATGGTGCCGCAGGAGGGCTTCCTCTTCGACACCACCGTCGGCGGGAACCTGCGCTACGGCCGACCCGACGCCACCGAAGCGGACATGCGCCAGGCCCTCGCCGAGCTGGGGCTCGACACCTGGGCGGCCGAGCTGCCCGACGGCCTCGACACCCCCGTCGGCCAGCGCGGCGAGTCACTCAGCGCGGGGGAGCGGCAGCTCGTGGCGCTCGCCCGCGCCTATCTCGCCGACCCCGACGTGATCGTCCTCGACGAGGCGACAAGCGCCGTCGACCCCGCGGCGGACGTCCGCCTCGCCCAGGCCATCGACGGCCTCGCCCGCGGCCGCACCACCATCACTATCGCGCACCGCCTCTCCACCGCCGAGCGGGCCGACCGGATCATGGTCCTGGACGGCGGGCACCTCGTCGAGCACGGCACCCACGCCGAGCTCGTCGCCCTCCCCGGCGGGATCTACGCGGGACTCCACCGCTCCTGGGTCGCGCACCGGGAAGCGCGGTGAGCCCGGGGCCGGAGGCAGTGCCCCCGATCTCCTCCCGCGACGCCCCGCGCTTCGGCAGCGCCGAGCGCAAGAGCGTGCTGGCCGGGGCGTTCGCCGAGCAGGGCGAGGACTACGACCGGCTCCGGCCCGGCTACCCCGCGCCGGCGCTCGACGAGATGCTCGCCGCCCTCCCCGCTCCGGTCGACCGGGCCGACGGGGCCGAGAGAACGCGGCGCGCGATCGACCTCGGGGCGGGGACCGGGAAGCTGTCCTGGGCGCTCGCCGAGCGGGGGCTCGAGGTCACCGCTGTCGACACGAGCGCGGCGATGCTCGAGACCGCCCGCCGACGCGGCCCCGAGGGACGGCTGCGGACGCACCTCGCCCCGGCCGAGGCGACCGGGCTGCCCGCGGCATCGGCCGAGCTGGTCACCGTCGCCCAGGCCTGGCACTGGTTCGACGCCCCGGCGGCGTCGGCCGAGACCGTGCGGCTGCTCGCGCCCGGTGGCGTGCTCGTCCTGGTCTGGAACATGCTCGACGTGACGATCCCCTGGGTGCACCGCCTCAGCCGCATCATGCACGCGGGCGACATCCACCGGGAGGATTTCGAGCCCGAGGTCGGCGCGGGACTGCGCCGGATCCACCGCGCCGCCCACGTGTGGGAGGACCCGATGCCCACCCAGGACGTCATCGACCTCGCCCGCACCCGCAGCTACGTCATCACCGCCCCCGAGGAGCGGCGCGCCAAGGTGCTCGCGAACCTCGACTGGTACCTCCACGACCACCTCGGCCACCCGCGCGGAGCCACCGTCGGCGTGCCCTACCGGACCGACCTGTTCCTGTACCGGGTGGAGTGAGCGGGGCGCGTCACTCCGCCGCGTCGGGGGCGATGGACATGTCGGTGATGCGCCAGCGCTCGCCGTCCCAGGCGACCTGCGCGATGAGCTGCCCGGAGACCGCCTCGAGCTCGTTGGCCTGCAGCGTGGGGTCGTCCACCAGGATCGACGCCTCCTGCGAGAAGTCCGCCGTGACCTCGCCCGTCGCGGGCGGTTCCCCGGTGCCGGTGAAGGTCGTCCCGTGCACCGTGAACTCGCCGTCCACGAGGTAGCCGCCCTGCGCGGCGAGAGTCTCCGCATTGGCGAGGAAGGTCGTGCAGACGGAGCAGTTCGGATCCACCGAGTTCTCCCACACGGAGATGTCGCCGCTGCTCATCATGTACGCATAGGACTCGAGCACGTAGGTGAGCGTGGCCTCGGCCCCCGCCGCGCTCTGCTCCGTCATCCCGGCCGGCTCCTCCGGACGGGGCAGCTCGGGGCGGATCGGCTGCTCGGCGGGATCCACCGTCGGCCGCTCCTCGGCGATCACCGACGGCGTGTCCTCGGCGGCCTCGTCCCCGCCGCCGAGCACCCCGCCGAGCCCCATCACCCCGACGGGGATGAGGAGCACGAGAGCGAGCACGACGAGCAGGATGCGCTGAGCGGGACGGTTCACGGCGACCACGGTAGAGCACCGCCCCGGACACCTGCCGAAAACCTGAGGACCTTCCCACGATGGAGGACTACCCTGCTCCGGTGTGCGCGGCCGGTCGGCCGGCGCCCCGGAAGGAGCATCGTGACCCTGCTGCGTCTGGCGCTGCGCGCCGTGAGGCCCTACTGGCTCTGGATCGCCCTCGTGGTGCTCTTCCAGATCGGCGGCGTCGTGGCAGCGCTCTATCTGCCCACGCTCAACGCCGACATCATCGACGACGGCGTCGCCCAAGCGGATGTCGACGTCATCTGGGAGCTCGGCCGGCTGATGCTGCTGATCTCGCTGGGGAACATCATCGCGCTGATCGCCGCGAACTACTTCGCCGCCCGCTCGGCGATGCGCGTCGGGCAGGACCTGCGCTCGCAGGTCTTCGACCGGGTCTCCTCGTTCTCCCCGCGGGAGATGGCGGAGTTCGGCACGCCCTCCCTCGTCACCCGGTCCACGAACGACGTCCAGCAGGTCCAGATGCTGGTGTTCTTCACCCTCAACATGCTGGTCCAGGCCCCGGTGACCGGCATCGGCGGCGTGGTCCTGGCACTGCGGGTCGAGCCGGGGATGGCGTGGCTGATCGCCGTGATGGTGCCGGTCATGCTGATCGCCGTCGGCACCCTCATCCTGCGGGCCGCCCCGCTGTTCAAGCAGATGCAGGGTCGGATCGACGACATCAACGGCGTGCTGCGCGAGCAGATCACCGGCATCCGCGTGCTTCGCGCCTTCGTGCGCGAGGACCGCGAGCGGGAGCGCTACGGCGAGGTCAACCACGAGCTGACCGAGCTGAACCGCCGCATCGGCCTGCTGATGATCCTCATCAACCCGATCATCATGTTCCTGCTGAACATCTCCAGCGTGCTGGTGCTGCTGGTCGCCGCGCCGCGCATCGACGCCGGCCAGATGGAGGTCGGCTCGATCACCGCCTTCATCGCCTACCTGATGCAGATCCTCATCGCGGTGATGATGGCGACCTTCATGACGATGATGATCCCGCGCGCGATGGTCTCCGCCGAGCGCATCAGCGCCGTGCTCGGCACCGAGACCTCCGTCGTCCAGCGCACCGACGGGGTGCGCGAGATCGAGGGACCGATCGAGCTCAGCTTCGACAGCGTCTCCTTCACCTACCCCGGCGCCGAGCGGCCCGTCCTCGAGGACATCTCCTTCACCGCCCGCGCGGGGCAGACCGTCGCGATCATCGGCGGCACCGGCGCCGGCAAGACCACCCTGCTGAACCTCGTCCCGCGGCTCATGGACGCGACCGAGGGGCGGGTGCTGCTGAACGGCCACGACGTGCGCGATCTCGACGCCCGCGTGCTCTGGGACCGCGTGGGCCTCGTCCCGCAGCGGCCCTACCTGTTCTCCGGCACCGTCGCGAGCAACCTCCGCTTCGGCCGCCCGGACGCCGACGAGCAGGAGCTGTGGCACGCCCTCACCGTCGCCCAGGGCCGCGACTTCGTGGCCGCCATGCCGCAGCAATTGGACTCCCCGATCGCGCAGGGCGGCACCAACGTCTCCGGCGGCCAGCGCCAGCGGCTGTGCATCGCCCGGGCCCTCGCGGCGAAGCCCTCGCTGTTTCTCTTCGACGACTCCTTCAGCGCGCTCGACCTCACCACCGATGCGCGGCTGCGCGCGGCGCTGGCCCCCGAGACGGAGGACGCGCTCGTGCTGATCGTCGCCCAGCGCGTCACCACCATCGTCGGCGCCGACCTGATCCTGGTGCTCGACAACGGCCGGGTCGTCGCCCAGGGCACCCACCCCGAGCTCCTCGAGAGCTCCGAGACATACCGCGAGATCGTGCGCTCCCAGGGCGTCGAGGAGGAGGTCGCGTGATGAGCACCGACGAGACGACCCCCGTCGAGACCAGCCCTGCCGACGAGATCGCCGCGGAGAAGGACGCCCAGCGCGGGCTGCGCCCCGGCCAGTCCGCGAAGAACTTCTGGCCCTCCGCGAAGCGGCTGCTCGGCGAGATGGGGCCCGAGCGGCCCTACCTCCTCGCCGCGATCGGCCTCGGCGTCATCTCCGTGGTGCTGTCCGTGGTGGGACCGAAGATTCTCGGCCGCGCCACCGACCTCATCTTCACCGGCCTGATCTCCCGCACCCTCCCCGCGGGCGCCGACCCCGAGCAGGTCATCGCCCAGCTGCGCGCCGAGGGCCAGGAGCAGTACGCGGACATGCTCTCCGGCATGACCCTCACCCCCGGGCAGGGCATCGACTTCTCGGCGCTGCACCAGGTGCTGCTGCTCGCGGTGCTGCTGTACATCGTCTCGGCCCTGTTCATGTGGCTGCAGGGCCTCGCGCTGAACCGGATCCTGGTGCGGATGGTCTCCCGCCTGCGCCGCGAGGTCGAGGAGAAGCTGCACCGACTGCCGCTGGCCTACTTCGACCGGATGAAGCGCGGCGAGATCCTCTCCCGCGTCACCAACGACATCGACAACATCCAGAACACCCTCATGAACACCGTGACGGGCCTCGTGAACTCGATCCTCACGGTGCTCGGCGTGCTGATCATGATGGTCACCATCTCGTGGCAGCTCTCGCTCATCGCGCTCGCCGTGATCCCGGTGGCGCTGCTGGTCACCGGGCTCGTCGGCTCCCGCAGCCAGAAGCTGTTCGCGCAGCAGTGGGACGCGACAGGCGTGGTCAACGCCGAGGTGGAGGAGGCGTACACCGGCCACTCGCTGGTGACCGTCTTCGGCCGCCGCGAGCAGGTCGGCGCCCGCTTCGAGGAGCGCAACGACCGGCTGTTCCGCGCCACGTTCGGCGCGCAGTTCGTGTCCTCGCTGATCATGCCGCTGATGATGTTCGTGGGGAACGTCAGCTACGTCGTCATCGCGATCGTCGGCGGGCTGCGGATCGTCTCCGGGCAGATGACCCTCGGCGACGTGCAGGCCTTCATCCAGTACTCGCGCCAGTTCACGCAGCCGCTCTCGCAGGTCGCGTCGATGGCGACCATGCTGCAGTCCGGCGTGGCGAGCGCCGAGCGGGTCTTCGAGCTGCTCGACGCCGACGAGCAGGAGGCGGAGACCGAGGTGCCGGGCGCCGCCGCGACGATCGGCGAGGGCCGGGTCGAGTTCGAGCACGTCCGCTTCTCCTACAGCCCCGAGCGGGAGCTGATCCGCGACCTCTCGCTCGTCGCGGACCCGGGGCACACGGTCGCGATCGTCGGGCCGACGGGGGCGGGCAAGACCACCCTGGTGAACCTCGTGATGCGCTTCTACGAGGTCGACGGCGGCCGGATCACGATCGACGGGACCGACATCCGCGACCTCACGCGCGCCCAGCTGCGCGAGCGCACCGGCATGGTCCTCCAGGACACGTGGCTGTTCAAGGGCTCCCTGCGGGAGAACATCCGCTACGGCCGGCTGGACGCGACCGACGCGGAAGTGCTCGAGGCGGCCCGCGCGACCCACGTCGACGACTTCGCGCGGCAGCTCCCCGAGGGCTACGACACGATCGTCGACGACGACGAGTCCACGCTCTCCGCGGGCGAGAAGCAGCTGGTCACGATCGCCCGCGCGTTCTTGGCCCGGCCCAGTCTGCTGATCCTCGACGAGGCCACCAGCTCGGTCGACACCCGCACCGAGGTGCTCGTGCAGCAGGCCATGAACCGGCTGCGCGAGGGCCGCACCAGCTTCGTCATCGCCCACCGCCTCTCCACCATCCGCGACGCGGACCTGATCCTGGTGATGGAGTCCGGGGACATCGTGGAGCAGGGCACCCACGAGCAGCTGCTCGAGGCCGACGGCGCCTATGCGCGGCTGTACCGCTCGCAGTTCGAGGGCGCGAGCGTGGACCTGGACGCGGAGGAGGAGCTCGCGGGAGGGGCACAGGCGGCGGACTGACGCTCGCCGCGCGAAGAGTCCCGGTGAGGTCCACACCTCACGGATTTCTCAGTCATTCACAAGAGTGCATAAGCTTCCATCCGTGACTCGCACCCAGCCCCGTCGACGCACCCTGCTGCGCGCGCTGCCGGTCGCCCTCGGCGGAGCGGCCTTCGCGCCCACGCTCGCCGCCTGCACCGACGCGTCCGTCCGCCTCGACGCGGAGACGAACGCGATCCCCGAGATCGACCTCAGCGGGATCGAGGAGCAGGCCGATCTCGCCGCCCTCGTCCCCGCCCAGATCCGCGAGCGCGGCGAGCTCGTCAACGGCGCCGCGCTGAACTACGCGCCCGGGGAGTTCGTCGGCTCCGACGGGGAGGCCGTCGGCTACGACATGGACATCCTCGCCGCCATCGGCAAGGTCCTGGGGCTCGCCACCCGCACCGAGTCCGCGGTGTTCGCGCAGATCATCCCGTCGATCGGCGCGAAGTACGACGTGGGCATCTCGAGCTTCACCATCAACCCAGAACGGCTCGAGCAGGTCTCGATGGTGTCCTACTTCGCCGCGGGCATGAGCTACGCCGTCCGGCGGGGCAACCCCTACGACATCACCCCGCCCGACCTCTGCGGCAGCCGCGTCGCCCACCAGGTCGGCACCTACATGGACGACGTCGTCGTCGAGCGCGACGCGGAGTGCCGCGACGGTGGCGGAGCCGGGATCATCGACCAGCCCTACGTCGGCAACGCCGACGCCGCGACCGCGGTCGCGGGTGGCAAGGCCGACGTCCTCATCGGCGACTCGCCCGTCGTCGCCTACGCCGTGGACCGCTCCCGCGACACCCTCGAGCAGGTGGGCGAGATCGAGGACGCGGCCCTCAACGGCATCGTCGTCGCCAAGGACCAGCCCGAGCTGGCCGAGGCGATCCGCGGCGCCGTCCAGCACCTGATCGACACCGGTGCCCTCCGCGAGATCCTCGCGGCCTGGGGCAACGAGAACGGCATGATCGAGACCTCGGAAGTGGACCCGCAGCAGTGAGCACCGCACAGACCTCGCCCCCCGTCGGCCGCGACGCCGACCCGATCCCGGGACGGATCCGCGCCAAGCGGCCGCCGCGCCCCGGCACCTGGATCAGCGCCGTGATCGTCGGCCTGCTCGCCCTCGCGCTGGTGAACTTCCTGGTCACGAACCCGGTCTTCGACTGGGGCACCGTCGCCGCCTACATCCTCGACGTGAAGGTGGTGCAGGGCGTCGGCTGGACGCTGCTGATCACGGTGCTCTCGATGGTGCTGGGCACCGTCATCGCCCTCGCCACGGCGATCGCGCGCCGCAGCGAGAACCCCGTGCTGCGCGGCGTGAGCTGGGCGTACATCTTCGTCTTCCGCGGCACCCCGGTGTACACCCAGCTTGTGTTCTGGGGCCTGTTCACCGTGATCGTCCCCAAGATCGCGCTCGGCGTCCCCTTCGGGCCGGAGCTCTTCGCCCTCGAGACCCGCGACTACTTCCCCGCCTTCTGGGCGGCGGTGGTGGGGCTCGGCCTCAACGAGGGCGCCTATCTCGCCGAGATCTTCCGCTCCGGCCTGAACTCCGTCGACAAGGGCCAGACCGAGGCGTCCAAGGCGCTCGGCATGCGGCCCGGCCGGATCCTGCGGAGGATCATCCTCCCGCAGGCCATGCGGGTGATCGTGCCGCCGCTCGGGAACGAGACCATCGGCATGCTGAAGACGACCTCGCTCGTGCTCGCGGTGCCCTTCACCCTCGACCTCACCTTCGCCACCAACGCGATCGCCAACAAGCTGTACGCGCCGATCCCGCTGCTGCTCGTCGCCGCGATCTGGTATCTCGCGATCACCTCGGTGCTGATGGTGGGGCAGCACTTCCTCGAGCGGTACTTCGGCCGCGGCTTCGATGACCGCCCCGGCGCCCCCGCGACCGGCCGCCGCTCCCGCCAGGCCGCCGTGAACCGCGCCGGCACGACCCCCAAGGACTCCCTCCCGGAGGTGGAGCTGTGATGACGACCGAGGACACCACGGACGGCGCGGCCGCCCCCGCCCTGATCCGCCTCGAGGGCATCCACAAGGCCTTCGGCGACCTGCACGTGCTCCAGGGCTGCGATCTCTCCGTCGCCGCCGGGGAGGTCGCCGTGCTCATCGGGCCCTCCGGCTCCGGCAAGTCCACCCTGCTGCGCTGCATCAACCAGCTCGAGGAGCCGACCGCCGGGCGGGTGCTCATCGACGGGGTCGTGCAGGGCTACGAGGCCGAGCCGCTGCCCGACGGTCGCTGGCAGAAGCTCAGCTCGGCGCGCATCGCCCAGCAGCGCTCCCGCATCGGCATGGTGTTCCAGCGCTTCCACCTGTTCCCGCACATGACGGCGCTGCAGAACGTCATGGAGGCACCGGTGCAGGTGCGGGCCCGCAGCACCGCTCAGGCTCGCGAAGCGGCCCTCGGCCTGCTCGAGCGGGTGGGCCTCGCGGACCGCGCCGACCACTACCCCGCGGAGCTCTCCGGCGGCCAGCAGCAGCGGGTGGCGATCGCCCGGGCGCTGGCGATGGAGCCCGAGCTGATGCTCTTCGACGAGCCCACCTCCGCCCTGGACCCCGAGCTGGTAGCCGAGGTGCTCGCCGTGCTGAAGGAACTCGCCGAGGGCGGCATGACCATGATCGTGGTGACCCACGAGATGGGCTTCGCCCGCGAGGTCGCCGACCGGGTCGTGTTCATGGACGAGGGCCGGATCCTCGAGCAGGGCACCCCGGAGCAGGTCATCGACCACCCGCAGTCGGACCGCCTGAAGGGCTTCCTCGCCTCGGTGCTGTGAGTGGTGGGGTTGGGTGGGCCCGCCCATCCCGCCCCTCCCCGCGCCACCTGCCCCGCCCACCCGTCGGCCCCCGCCCCACCAGCCTCACCCTGCCCCCGCCTCACCCGTCTGCCCCCACCCCGCCCCCGCCCCACCCGCCGCTCCACCCTGCCCCCGCCCGCTGCGGACCGGGCGGGCCGGCAGATCAGGCGGCGGCCAGGCGCTGACCGGCCAGCGCCCGGACCTTGGCCCGGCCGAACGGCCCGACCTCCCGGATCGCGGCGAGGATCTTCCGCTGCGTGCGGGGCCAGTCGAGCCAGACCTGCTGGTAACTGATGCGCAGGACCTGCAGCCCGAGGGACGTCGCCGTGAGGTCGCGGGCGCGGTCCGCCTCGAAGACCTCCTGCGCGGTGTGGGGCCTGCGACCGTCGATCTCCAGGAAGATCCCGCCGACGTAGGCGTCGAGGTACCCGACACCGTCGAGGTACACCTGCTGCTCGACGGTGAATCCGCGGCGCCGCAGCCAGCGCACGACCCGGGTCTCCGATCCCGAGTCGCTCGCGGTCGAGAGGCGGCCGATCCGGGAGCGGACGGCGGCGGGGGCGGCGGTCAGCAGCGCCGTCACCTCCACGGGGCCGAGCAGGCCCTGCGCCATCGCGGACTCGAGGAGGATCGCCGCCGTCTCGCCGTCCTGGCAGCGCATCGCGTGCTCGAGGGCGAGGGGGAGCGAGGCCACCGGGTCCGGCTCGGGCCAGCCGCGGTGCGGCGTGGGATGCCCGGCCATCCTCGACGGGGTGCTGCGGGAGTCCTGGTACCGATAGACGTGCAGGCGGGAGATCGACTGGCCGGGACGGGCCGAGCTGTCGCCGTGCGGAGTCCACAGGCCGTGCATCGGGGTCACGCTGATGCAGGTCAGGCGATGGCCGTGGCGGAGCGGCGCGATCGTCCGGGGCTCGGCACCGTCGAAGGCATACCACCCTCGGGCGACGCGGCGGAGGATGCCGTCGCGGACCGCCGCCCGGATCGAGGCATCGGTCTCGCCGTGGGCCAGCATCTCCGTCCGGCTGATCAGCCCGGTGTCGGCGGAGGAGAGGTGGAGGATGCGGCGGGGTGCCCGGACGGGACGGAGCCGGGGCCGGGCATCAGCGGGCAGGATCAGGTCACTCGACGAGTACATCCGCTCACCGTGCCGGGACCGGCCGCTCAGCGCCTTCGGGGCGGAGGAGTTGGGGACGGAGGCGGGGTGGGGAGGAACGGTCCAGTGAAGAGGGTGGCTCTGGCTCTGGCTCTGGCTCTGGCTCTGGCTGGCGGCTGAAAGACCGCGCCAGGCGTGACCTCGAGGCCTCTGAAGGCTTGAGGTCACGCCTGGCGCGGAGTTCCAGCAGGGGACCGCGAGATCCCCCGTGCAGACCGTCAGGCGGCGGGGATCTCGAACTCGCCGCGGAACTCCGGGATCGAGGTGTCCTCGCCGAGGATCTCGGTCTCCGGCCGGATGTAGGCGCCCTTGAGGGTCTCACCGGTCTGCTCGAGGTAGATCGGGATGAAGCCGGTGGCCTCGCCATCGCGTCGGGGCGCGCCGTCGAAGTACTCGAAGCCCGCCGCCGTCACCTCGTCATCCGCGGTGGAGGCGTAGTTGACCTCCTCGCCGCCGCCGTCGAGGACGAAGTCCTGCTGGCTCACGACGCCGCCGTACTGTTCCCCGGGGACCACCTTCACCTCGAGGTAGATCATCTCCCCGTCGGGGTTGTCGTTGGCCAGGTAGTACTCGGTGGGCATGTTCCGCGAGGCGGAGACGATGGTGACGACGTCGCCGGTGTCGGGGTCGGTGAGCTCGGTGCCGATCTCGATGACCGTCCCCTCGGCGACGGCCCCGGCGCCGGACGCGCTCTCCTCGGACTCCTCGCCCGCAGCCTCACTGGACTCGGACCCCTCCGCCGCGGCCTCCTCAGACTCCGCCTCGGACTCTCCCTCGGCCTCCGCGCCCTCACCCTCGGCCGCGGGCTCCTGCTCGACGCCCTGCTCCGGCTGCTGCTCGGGCTCCTCGTCGGTGGCGCCGCAGGCGGTCAGGGCGAGCACGGCGGTGGCGGCGAGGGCGGCGCCTCGGGCGATGATCGAACGGGACATGGTGTCCTCCTCCAGTGGTCGGTCATCTGAGCCTAGGTGGCATCTGCCCAGGTCGCGATGGGGAGGACTACCCACCGGCGCGGCCCGGTCCGCAGCAGGGCAGTGCCGAGCCGAGGCAGGGTGGCGCGGGATCCGCAGCTGCTGGAACTCCGCGCCCTGCGTGACCTCAACCCCGCTCAGGGCGTGAGGTCACGCCTGACGCGGAGTTTCAGCAGGGGGGGCGGCGGGGAGGGCGGGACGAAACCGGCGCGCCCCGCCCCCGCCATCACCACTCCAGGATCTGCCAGCGCTTCTTCTTGGCGACGGCGTACAGGCCGAGGTCGGGGGAGACCGCCGCCGGGGTGCCGACGAGGTCGAGCCAGGCGGCGTCGGCGTGGGAGTCGCCGTAGCCGTAGGAGGCGCCGAGGTCGGTCCCGGTCTGGGCGGCGTACTTCCGCAGCCAGTTGGCGCGGGCCTCGTCCACGACCGGCGGGGTCGCGAGATAGCCGGTCATCACACCGCCCGCGTCCTCGTCCATGTGGGTGGCGATGACCTCGTCGAACAGCTCGGCGAGCGGCTCGACGAGCACGTCGAGCGCGCCGGTGACGAGCACGGTGCGGTGGCCCGCGGCGCGGTGCCGCTCGAGGGTCTCGAGGGCCTCGGGGCGGATCGAGGCGCGGATCCGGCGCCCCGCCTCGCCGCGCATCAGCTCGCGCAGCTCCTCGGCGCGGAAGCCCTTGTAGCGGCGGTTGACCAGGCGGATCAGCTCGGAGCGGTCCCGCTTCTCGGCGCGCAGGTAGCCCGGCACGGCGGTGAGCAGGCCGCCCAGCTCGGCGGGCCAGGTGCGGCGCGGCCGGGTCGCCCGGACCACCGCGATGTACTGCTGCACGATGTTGGTGGCGAGCACGGTGCCGTCGAGGTCGAAGACGGCGAGGGCGTCGGAGCGCTCGGCGAGCGGCTTCGCGGGACGCTCGGCGCGGCGCTTCTGCGCGGACTTCGCGCGCGAGTAGGCCTTGGTCAGCTCGGTGACCGCCGGCAGGTGCTGCTGCTGGAAGTAGTCCGTCCAGTCGATCGCGGTGACGTCGAACTCGTGCGTCGCGAGGAACTCGGCGGGCAGCGAGGCGCGCAGCGCCCGGGTGTTCGCGTCGTCGAAGACCATCTCCGTCTTCGTGTAGTGGCGGTACAGCTCGATGTACTTGCGCAGGGTCGACAGGCCCGAGGTCGCGCGGTGCAGGCTCGAGGTCCACTCCCGGGTGCGGCGGGTCGCCGGCAGGTAGGCGACGGCGGCGGAGCCGAGCTTCGCGGAGAGCTCCTTGGCGCGGAAGCGCTGCTCGACCATCTCCACCGCGGGGAAGGACCACTCCGGCACGGCGATCGGCCGGCCCTTGTCGTCCTCGAGGGGGTGCTCGAGGAAGTACTGGCGCACCGCGGTGACCATCTCGTGGAAGGGCAGCGGGTTCGACGCGCCGGAGACCACCTGGAAGTAGGCGTCGTCCCCGCGGCGGTCGACCCCCTGGGTGGCGAGGGCGACGATCACGTTGACCACGTGGTCCACGGGGATCACGTCGAGGATCGAGTCGGCGAGGCCCGGGAACTCGGGCAGCACGCCGCGGCCGTACGCCATGATCAGCGGGTCGGCGACCTTGTATCCGTCGATCCAGCCGGGGTACGGCTTCTGCATCGCGGACTCGATGATCGAGGGGCGCACGAAGGAGACGCGGTGGCCGTTGCCGGCCCACATCTCCTCGGCGACCTGCTCGGCCATGGCCTTGGTGAAGGTGTAGATGTCGGTCCAGCCGACGGACTGGGCGCGGGTGCGGCCGAAGTCGACCAGGCGCTCGTCGACCCAGGCTCGGCGCGCCTCCTCGGAGGCGGCGGCGACGGCCTTGGGCCCCATGCGCCCGTCGCGCAGGGTCGCGGAACGGATCCGCGAGCGCAGAGTCTCCGGCCGACGGGACTCCGCGTCGACCCGCTCGCGGGCGGCGAGCGCGGCCTCGTACTCGGCGCGCCAGTCGACGTCGGCGTTGAGCGAGCCCTCCTGGCGGAGGCCCTTGGAGATGCCGCCGACGTACGCGGTGGACACGTGGATCACGTGCGGGTCCTGGCCGGAGTCGAGCAGCGCCTGGTACAGGTTGCGGGCACCGCCGACGTTGGTGCGGAAGGCCTCGTCGATGGGCGGGTCGAAGGACACCGAGGACGCGGAGTGGATCACCACGTCGAGCGGGACCTCGATCGCGGGCATGTCGGTGAGGTCGCCCTCGAGCACCTCGACGCGCGCGTCGAAGATCTCCTGCAGTGCGGCCTTCCCGTCGACGGCGGTCGCGCCGTCCTCCTCGCCGTCCTCTGCGCCGCCCGCCGTCGACAGCTCCTCGGCCCAGGAGGAGAAGACGGGCTTGCGCAGCAGCTGCTCGAGGCGCTTGCGGCCGGTGACGGAGCCCTTGGGGCGCACCACCGCGAGGACGCGGACGTCCTCGGTGGTCTCGAGCAGGGAGCGCAGCACGGCCTGGCCGAGGAAGCCG
The DNA here is from genome assembly GCF_036311905.1 of Brachybacterium sp. J153. Taxonomy (NCBI): domain Bacteria; kingdom Bacillati; phylum Actinomycetota; class Actinomycetes; order Micrococcales; family Dermabacteraceae; genus Brachybacterium; species Brachybacterium sp. J153. The sequence continues at coordinate 44,679 of NZ_JAZDCH010000010.1, forward strand.
GTGACGCCGGTGAGGAGGATCCGACGCTCCCCGCGCGGTGCGCCTCCGGCGGTCGTCGTCGGAGCGGCAGGGGCGGGGGTGTTCGACATGGATTCCCTCGGTGGACGGGTGATGGAGAGCTGTCGCGCGAGCGGGTCCCGCGGGCGCGTCCCGCGTGGCGGGAGCGGGGTGGGGGATGGCCCCACCTGGGGCGTCACCTGCGCTGGTCAGGGCGGCGCTAGTGTATCGTAGCCGCCATGCACAGGGCCCTGATCACAGGCGGCACCGCGGGCATCGGGGCCGCATTCGCCAGAGCATTCGCACGTCGTGGCACCGCGCTGGTGCTGGTCGCACGGGATGCCGACCGCCTCGCCGAGAGCGCCGCACAGCTGCGCGCCGAGCACGGTGTCGAGGTCGAGACGATCGTGGCGGATCTCGCGGACCGCGCGGCCCAGCAGCGCGTCGCCGATCGGATCGAGGCGAGCGCCGATCCCGTCGACGTGCTCGTCAACAACGCGGGCTTCTCGGTGCGGGCGGGGCTGCTGGACGAGGACATCTCCGCGCACGATCTCGGCTTCGAGGTGATGATCCGCGCGGTCCTCAAGCTCGGCGGCGCCGCCGGCCGCGCCATGCGGGACCGCGGCCACGGATGGATCATCAACGTCGGCTCGGTCTCCGCGCTCGTCACCCAGAACAACTACTCGGCCATCAAGGCGTGGGTGGGCAACTACTCCGAGTCCCTCGGGGTGCAGCTCTCCGGCACCGGTGTGCAGGTCACGGCGCTCATGCCCGGATGGGTGCGCACCGAGTTCCACTCGCGCGCCGGCATCAAGGGCTCCTCGATCCCGGGCGTGCTGTGGCTCGACGCCGATCGCCTCGTCGAGGACTGCCTGAAGGATGTCGCCCGGGGCCGCCCGGTCTCGATCCCCTCGACGCGCTGGAAGCTGATCTCCGCCGTGCTGCGCACCACGCCCCGCGGCCTGGTCGCACGGCTCAGCGCGCTGCTCAGCCACCGCCGCAACCGGGAGCGCTGATCCGGTGAGCACGCCCGCGAACGATCCCGGCCGTCGCCTGATCCGCTCCCTCTCGGAGCGGTCCCGCGGGGAGGGATGGGAGGCACCCGAGGGCGACCTCGCCAAGTACCGCTCGCGCTGGCGCTCGGCGCTGCGCTTCGTGCTGCAGCGGGGCGTGTTCCGCCTCGTGGTCCGCTCGGCGATCACGCCCAGCACCGTCGTGCACCGCCGCGTGAAGACGGTCCGCGGGCCGTTCGTGCTGGTCGCGAACCATTCCAGCCACACGGATGCGCCGATGCTCGCCCAGGGCCTGCCCTGGGCGCAGGCGCGCTTCCTCTCCACCGGCGTCGCCGCGGACTACTTCTTTCGGGTCTGGTACCGGCGGTTCTTCGTCCGCGCGCTGTTCAACGCCTTCCCCATCGACCGTGACGGCTCGCGGAAGAACTCCGGCTTCTCGCGCCGCCTGCTGCGCTCGGGGGTGCCGATTCTGGTCTTCCCCGAGGGCGGGCGCCAGCAGACCGGCCGCATGGCCGACTTCAAGCCCGGCGGGGCCGCGCTCGCGATCTCCGTCGGCGTGCCCGTGATCCCCGCCGCGATGGTCGGCGCCCACGAGGCCATGCCCAAGGGGCGCAGCTGGCCCCTGCCCGGCCGCCCGCCCGTCGGCGTGGTGTTCGGGGAGCCGATGCTCGCCGAGGAGGGCGAGTCGGCCGTCGCGTTCATGGGCCGCATCCGCGAGCGGGTGCAGACCCTGTACGACGAGAACTACGAGACGATCCTGGGGCGCCCGCTGCCGGGGGACGAGGAGTCCGCATGAGCAACACCACCGCCGCCGACGTCAAGCGTCACAAGTGGTGGGGGTGGGGGCTCGACGACGTCTCCTTCTCCGTCGAGAACCGTCCCGCCTTCGTCGAGCTCGCGCAGCGCGAGGTCGGCGTCGACCTGATCCACGCCCCCGCCGTCGCCGAGCCGGATCTCTCCGCCTTCGACGTCCCCGCCTCCCGCCTGCCGGATCCGGCGCGCGAGGCGCTGGTCGCGGCGCTCGGCGAGACCGAGGTGCGCACCGACGACGAGTTCCGCGTGCTGCACTCCTTCGGCCGCTCCCTGCCGGACCTCTTCCGGGTGCGCACGGGCGACTTCGGGCGCCTCGTCGACGCGATCGTCTACCCCGGCAGCGAGGAGGACATCGCCGCGGTGCTGCGCATCGTCCTCGAGCAGGACCTGGTGCTGATCCCCTACGGCGGCGGGTCCTGCATCTCCGGCTCCGTCACCCCGGACCTCGCCGAGGAGCGCCCGGTGGTGACCATGAACCTGGGCCGGATGAACCGGATCCTCGAGATCGACGACACCTCGGGCCTGGCCCGCATCCAGCCGGGCATGTACGGCCCGGACATGGAGGAGCAGCTGCAGGAGCAGGGCTGGACCGTCGGCCATTTCCCGGACTCCTTCACCTACTCGACCGTCGGCGGCTGGGCGGCGACCCGCTCCTCGGGCATGCAGTCCGACAAGTACGGGGACATCGAGGACATCGTGCGGGGCCTGCGCATGGTCCACCCCGACGGCGTCGCCGTCACCAAGCCCATCCCGGGCCGCGACTCGGGGCCCAGCGTCCACGAGATGATCCTCGGCTCGGAGGGTCGCCTCGGCGTGATCAGCGAGGTCACGGTGCAGGTGCACCGCCGCACCCCGGTCCGCCAGGTGATCGGCTACATGTACCCCGACTGGGAGCACGGCATCCGCGGGATGCACGCGATCGCGCGCAGCACGGACGTCTCCCCGACCTTCACCCGCCTCTCCGACGGGCCGGAGACCAAGTTCTCCCTCGCCCTGTCGAGCAAGACCCCCACCACGACGAAGGCGAAGGTCTCCGCCAAGGTGCAGGACGGCATCTTCGCGTACCTCCGCTCGCAGGGCTGGGACACCTCCGAGGAGATGTGCCTGAGCTACGTCTGCTTCGAGGGGTCCAAGGCGTCCGTCGAGCAGCAGAAGGCGATCGTGAAGAAGATCGTCAAGGCGAACGGCGGTGTGACCCTCGGCGCGAGCGTCGGCAAGGTGTACGACCAGAAGAAGTTCGACACCCCCTACCTGCGCGACTTCCTGCTGAACCACCGCGTGTTCGGCGACGTCTGCGACACCGGTGCGACCTGGGGCTCGATCAACGAGGTCCACGCAAAGGTCTACGAGGCCTTCGAGCGGACCCAGGCCGAGCAGGACCTGCCCGGCTTCATGTTCTGCCACATGTCGCACAGCTACCACGCCGGCGCCTGCCTCTACTTCACGTTCGCCTTCCCGTACTCCTCCGAGGAGCAGGCGCTCGAGCAGTACTACCGGGCCAAGAGCGCGGTGCAGCAGACCTTCGTGGACCTCGGCTCGACCGTCTCCCACCATCACGCCGTGGGGATCGAGCACCGGCCGTGGATCGAGCAGGATCTCGGACCCGTCGGCCGGAAGATGGTCGAGGGTCTCTTCGCCGCCACCGACCCGGGACGGAACCTGAACCCGGGCAAGGTCGTCGAGGGCTGAGGTCCCCGTGGGCGAGGTGCACGTGCTGCGGCACGGGGAGTCGACCGCGAACGTCGAGGGCGTGATCGTCTCCCTGCCGGGGGCGCGCGCCCTGCAGGAGGTGGGGCTGACCCCGCGCGGTCGGTCCCAGGTGCACGAGTGCGCCGAAGAGGCCCGAGCCGCCGGCTTCGACGCCTCCACGATCGTGGTGACGAGCGACTTCGCCCGCGCCCGGGAGACCGCCGAGGTGTTCGCGGCCGGGCTCGGCGCGGGGGCTCCGCGGGTGGACGAGCGGCTGCGCGAGCGCGGCTTCGGCGTCCACGACGAGGGTCCGACGACGGCCTACGAGGCCGTGTGGGCGCTCGACGCCGCGCGCGCGGAGCAGAGCGGCTCGGTCGAGCCGGTCGAGTCCGTCGCAGCACGGGTCGGCGAGGCGCTCCGCGCGGCCGACGAGCTCGCCGCCGACGGCTACGGCCACCGCGTGGTGCTGGTCGCGCACGGCGACGTGCTGCAGATCGCGCTCGCGCTCGGGGCCGGCCGGGACCCGCACGAGCACCGGGACCAGCCGCATCTGGTCAATGCCGAGCTGCGCCGCCTGGGCGACGCTCGACCGCCTCATGGAGGAGTCGCATGAACCAGCCCCGCGGTGACCAGCTGATCCTCACCCTCCGCGGCGACGGCGCGTCGACGCGCGCCCTGCTCGCGGACTTCTTCACCGAGCGCGGCTGGACCCTCGCGCGCGAGGACGGCACGCGGATCGACTACGAGCGCGGCAGCCGCGGACGCACCATCCTGCTCGGCGCCCTCGCGGGCGGGGCCTTCCACCTCACGGCCCAGCTCGAGGTGCGCGAGGGCGACCATGCGACGGACGTCGTCTACCGCTGGGGCCCGGGCGCGGGCCTGGTGCTCGGCGGGACGATGGGCCGCCAGCGGGCGATGCGCGTCCACGGCGAGACCGCGCAGGCGCTCCGCGAGCGGACCGAGCGGGACGGCCTGCTCGAGCGCTCCCGCACCAGCTGAGCGCGGGGGAGAGGGGCAGGTTCCCTCGCCATTGAGGGAACCTGCGGACGACCATAGCCCCGCGGATATGAGGCGTCGGTCACGCCTTGGTCACGGTTCCTCTACCCCCTGGTAACCCGTCGGCGGTCATGGTGATCGGGTGATGATCACGCGGCGATCCTCTGCTGACGCGCGACCCCCCGCGCCCCTACGATGGGCCGGACCCAACGCATCGGGAACGTTCCCGGCGCGGAGCACAGACCTCTGGAGGACTGGAATGACGGCGAGCAAGGATGCGCCGCTGCGCATCACCGTGTACGGCGAGAACCGCCACGAGAAGGTCGACCCCCGGGTGCAGGAGATCTACCCCGAGGGCATGCACACCACCATCGCGCAGGGCCTGACCCGCGTGCTCGCCGAGGACGGCGTCGCCGCCGAGGTGCGCATCGCCCTGCTCGACGACATCGAGGAGTCCCTCTCCGAGGAGGTCCTCGCCGAGACCGACGTGCTGACCTGGTGGGGGCACATGGCGCACGAGGACGTGCCCGACGCGGTCGTCGAGCGCGTCGTGCGCCGCGTCCACGAGGGCATGGGCCTGCTGCCCCTGCACTCCGCCCACTACTCGAAGGTCTTCAAGACCCTCATGGGCACTACCTGCAATCTGCTGTGGCGCAACGAGGGCGAGGAGGAGCGGGTGTGGACCGTCAACGGCTCCCACCCGATCGCCCGCGGCGTCCCGCATCCCCTGATCGTCCCCGCCCAGGAGATGTACGGCGAGATGTTCGACATCCCCGCCCCGGACGAGCTGGTGTTCGTCAGCTCCTTCACGGGCGGCGAGGTGTTCCGCTCGGGCTGCGTGTTCCGTCGCGGCAAGGGCAAGGTGTTCTACTTCAGCCCCGGCGACCAGGAGTACCCCGTCTACCACCAGGCGGAGATCCAGCGGGTGCTCGCCAACGCGGCGGTGTGGGCGCGCCCCGAGGAGCGCGAGGCCGCGCCGATCAAGATCGCCAACGCGCCCCGCGACTGGTTCCGCGGCGACGAGGCCGATGGGGTCACGCGTGTCATCTGAGCTGCGCACCGCCCCTGAGCCCCGCATCGCCGATCCGAACGCCGCGCTCGCCGGCGCCGCCGATGCCGCCCCGCTGCGGGCCGTCGTCGTCGGCGCCGGCGGGATGGGGCAGTGGTGGTCCCGGGTGATCGCCGCGAGCCCCGTCACCGAGCTGGTGGGCGTCGCCGACCTCGCCGAGGACCTCCCGGAGAAGGCGATCGCCCAGTCCGGCGTCGCCGACCCGTCGGCCGTGGCCGTCGGCACCGACGGCGTGGACCTCGCCGTCGAGCTCGGCGCGGACATCCTCATCAACCCGACGGTGCCGGTCGCGCACCATCCGGTGACCGTCAAGGCGCTCCACGCGGGGATCCCGGTGCTCGGCGAGAAGCCGGTCACGGAGACCCTGCCGGAGGCGCTGAGCCTCATGGCGCATGCGGAGCTGACCGGGGTGCCCTTCATGGTGTCCCAGTCGCGCCGCTTCTTCCCGCAGGTGCGGGAGCTCAAGCGCTTCGTCTCAGCTCACGGTCCGACGGCCCTGACCAGCGCCTTCTTCTCCCTGTTCACGGAGATGGAGGGCTTCCGCCGCACCCAGCAGCATCCGCTGCTGCGCGACATGGGCATCCACGCCTTCGACACGGCCCGCTACATCACCGGCACCGATCCGGTCGCGGTCACCGCGATCGGCGCGAGCCCGCAGTGGAGCGTGTACGCCGGGGACGCGACCGTGACCTGCACCTTCGAGATGGCCGACGGGGAGGGCACCTCGTCCCTCTTCGTCTACAACGGCTCGTGGAACGCGCGCGGGCTGCCGACCTTCTGGAACAGCGACTGGCGGATCGGGGCCGAGCACGGCTCGGCCACCTGGGACGGCCGCGGCACCCCGCAGCTGGGCACCGAGGACGAGGCGGAGACCGTCGCGCTGCAGGCCGCGATCGACCAGGCGATGCAGACCCCGGAGCCGGACCAGATCGACGCCTCGATCATCGAGTTCGTGACCTCCCTGCGCGAGGGCCGGACCCCGATGTGCGCGGTGCACGAGAACATCCTCAGCTTCGCGATGGTCGAGGCCGCGGTGGCCTCGGTGGAGCGGGGCGGGCGGGTCGTGATCGACGAGCTGCTCGAGGAGGCCCGCACCGAGGCCGTCGCCGCGGAGGCGGACCCCGAGGCGCGGGAGATCCTGCAGGGCTGGAGCTCCGTGCGGGAGGCGATCGCCGCCCGCCGCTGAGCCGGCCTCAGTCGGCGGGAACGGGCCGGATCAGCGCCCGGTCCAGGTGGGGGAGCCGGTCGTGGAGCGCCGCGTCGACTGCGGCGGCCACGGCCGCTCCCTCGCGCAGGCTCGCGGCGGGGTCCACCAGGATCTCCAGCTCCGCTTCGAGCCGGTGCCCGGTCCAGCGGGCGCGGGCGGCACGCACCTCGCGCACCCCCGCGACACCCCGGGCGGACTGCTCGAGGCGGTCGAGCACGTCCGGCTCGATCCCATCCATGAGGCGCCGGACCACGGTGCGCATCGAGGAGATCAGCACGGCGACCACGACCGCCGCGATCAGCAGCCCGATCAGCGGGTCCGCCCACGGCAGGCCGAGCCAGGCGCCGATCACGCCGAGCGCGACGGCGATCGAGGTCAGGGCGTCGGTGCGGGCGTGCTGCCCCTCGGCGATGAGGGCGGCGGAGCCGATGCGCCGACCCGCCCGGATCCGGTAGATCGCGACGAGCTCGTTCCCGGCCGCGCCGACCAGTGCCGCCGCGAGCACCCAGGGGCGATGGGTCATCTCCGTCGGGTCGAGGAGCCCGCGCACGGACTCCGCCACGATCAGCGCCGCCGAGAGCGCGATCATCGCCCCGATCAGCAGGCCGACGAGGTCCTCCGCGCGCCGGAAGCCGTGGCTGTAGCGGCGGGTGGCCGCGCGCCGGCCGAGGCGGAACGCGATGATCAGCGGGATCGTCGTGGCGAGATGGCCGAGGTTGTGGACGGTGTCGGCGAGGAGCGCGACGGAGCCGCTGAGCAGCACGATCACGATCTGCAGGGCCGCGGTCGCGCCCATGCCGGCGAGGCTGATCCAGGCGGCGCGGATGCCGACGGCGCTGGCCTCCTCGGCGGTGCGGATCGCCTCGCCGTGGTCGTGGCTGTGCGGGGTCAGCGCGTGGCGCAGGCGGCCGAGCGGGCCGTGATGATGGTCGTGGTCGTGGTCGTGGTCGTGGTCGTGGTCGTGGTCGTGGTCGTGGTCGTGGTCGTGGTCGTGGTCGTGGTCGTGTGGCGGAGCCATGGCGCGAATGTATCTGCGCAGACATGCAGATAGCAAGATAAGGCTAGGGTGTGGCCATGCACGTGAGGCCCCGCCGCGACGTCCCCGACGACGAGCACGCCCGGATCGCGGCGAGCACCTTCCACATGCTCTCGGATCCGACCCGGGTGAAGCTGCTGTGGGCCCTGTTCGGCGCCGAGCACAGCGTGAACGCGCTCGCGGAGGCGGTGGGCGCGACGCCCGCCGCGGTGAGCCAGCACCTCGCCAAGCTGCGCCTCGCAGGGCTCGTCTCGAGCCGTCGCGAGGGCACCTTCGCCTTCTACCGCGCCACCGACGAGCACGTGCGGCGCCTCCTGACCGAGACCCTCTCCCATGCGGAGCACGTCACCGGTGTCGCGGAGGGCGACGACCCGCACGGGTACTGAGCCGCGGCCTCTCGGCGGGGGAGGGGCTCAGCGGACGCCGTCGAGGGCGGCCTCGTCGCGGGAGGCGGCCTCGAGGGCCTCCGCCTCGGCGTCGAGGGCGGCGCGCTCGCGGCGATGGGCGCGGATCGACCAGGCGACGGCCGCGGCCCAGACGACGGCCACGGCGATCAGCGCCGCCGAGACGACCGCGGGAGCGGCGCCGACGAGGTCGCTGCGCAGGATGGTCCGCGTGTTCGTCAGCACGATCACGCCGCCGACGGCGGAGCCGAGCACCCGCGCGGGCACGAGGCGCACGAGCCAGGCCGCGATGGGGGCGGCGATCAGGCCGCCGACCAGCAGGGCCAGGACCCAGGCCAGGTCGATGCCGGCGGTGCCGAGGCCGATCAGGAAGCCGAGCGAGGCGGCGACCGAGACCACGAACTCGCTGGTGTCGATCGAGCCGACCACCTTGCGCGGCTCGATGCGGCCGCTCGCGAGCAGCGCCGGAGTGCCGACGGGACCCCAGCCGCCGCCGCCCGTGGCATCCATGAAGCCGCCCACCAGACCCAGCGGGGTGAGGAAGCGCCGGCGCAGCGGCTTGCCCATGTTGCGGCGGTCGATGCCCTTCACGGTGAAGCGCAGCAGCACGTACACGCCGAGGGCGAGCAGGATGCCGCTCATGAGTGGGGCGGCGACCTCGGTGGAGAGGTTCGCGAGGAAGGTCGCGCCGAGGAAGGCGCCGATCCCGCCCGGCAGCGCGATGCGCCGCACGACCTTCCAGTCCACGTTGCCGAAGCGCCAGTGCGAGGCGCCCGAGGCGAGGGTGGTACCGATCTCGGCCAGGTGCACGGTCGCGGAGGCGGAGGCGGGGTTGGTGCCGATCGCGAGGAGCAGCGTGGTGGAGGTGACCCCGTAGGCCATGCCCAGGCTGCCGTCGACGAGCTGGGCCGCGAGACCGACCAGGGCGAGCAGGACGAGTCGTCTCATGGCGCGACTCCTTCCGAGAGGGATGCGGACCGTCCGCACGAAGGAAGTTAATCCGACCGGAATGGTCGGAATCAAGTCCCCAGGTCATCGTGAGACATATGGAGTGCGCGAAGTGGAACTTATGCGCTCAGCGGTTCTGCCATGCCTCCTCGGCGGCGGTCAGCGCGCGGACCGAACGCGGCAGGTCGTGGGCCACGAGGTCCGCGAGGGTGACCTGCTCGAGGACGTTGCGCACGCTCGCCCGCAGGGCGACCCAGACCTCGGGGAGGTCCTCGGCGGGGCCGGTGTACTCGAGCTGGTGCGGGCGCTCCCCGCGCACGTACACGAGGGGGCCGTCGACCGCCCGGATCACGTCGGCCACGGTGATCTCGGCGCCGGGACGGGCCAGCACGTATCCGCCGCCCGCACCGCGACGACTGGTGACCAGGCCCTGGCGGCGCAGATCCCCGAGGATCCCCTCGAGGAAGCGGGCGGGCACGTCCTGGGCGAGGGCGAGGGCGTCCGCGGCGGTGGTGCGGCCTTCCTCCGCGGCGGCGAGCTGCGCGGCGGCGCGCACCGCGTAGTCGGCCTTGGCCGAGATCCTCATGGCGGCCCCTCCTCCGGTCGGGGGAGCCCGACGACGGGTCGACGTGCGATCGACGAACGGGAAGAGCCCCGGCCCGACTCTCGTCGGACCGGGGCTCCCGTGGTGCGCCCGGAGGGATTCGAACCCCCAACCTTCTGATCCGTAGTCAGATGCTCTATCCGTTAAGCTACGGGCGCCTGCCGGTCAAACCGACCTCACCGATACTAGTACCTCGGCTGGTCGGACGCCAATCCGGGACCCATGACCCTGCTCACACGAGTGGGAGAGGTCCGGCGGCGCACCGGCCCCGGACTCACCAACCCGGGTTCTGGTTCTGACCGGGCTGCTGATTCTGGCCGTACTGCTGGTTGTGGCCGGGAGGCTGGTTCCACGGCTGCTGACCCTGCTGACCCTGCTGACCCTGCTGACCCGGCTGGCCCCAGGGCTGCTGCGGTGCCGGCGGGGCGAGGGGCGGCGAGGACTGGCCCCACTGCTGGCCCTGGCCCTGCTGCGGGGCCGGGGGCGGGGACTGCCCGAAGGCGGGGCTCTGCGGCGCCGACGGGGCCATCGGGGCGGCCGGGACGCCGCCGTAGCCGCCGGGGGCGCCCGGGGTGCCGGAGCCACCCTTCTTGCGGCTGCGCATCACGAAGAAGATGACTGCGGCGATCGCCAGCAGCAGCAGGAAGCCGAGCACGACCACGACGATGACGATGATCAGCCAGCCGAAGCCGCCGCCGGCCTCGGCGGTGATGTCCACGCCCTGGGTGAAGTCGATGATGTCGGTGTAGGTGACGGTGTTGCCGTCGATCGTCCCGCCGCGGGACTCGATGACGTCGCCGGGGAAGGTGAAGGAGACGCGGAACTCGAAGTCGTCGATCGCATCGCCGAACACCAGCTCGAGGTCCTCCTGGGAGAGCCCCGCGGAGTCGCCCATGTCGATCGTCAGGTGGATCTCACCGTCCTCCTCGGTCACGGAGAACTCGGAGCCCAGCTGGGACATGTCCACCGCGCCCGAGGCGCGGCAGCCCCACAGGCCGTCCTCCTCGTAGGCCTCGACCTCGACGGCCTCGGCGCCGGGGGCGAACTCGCCGTCCTCGGTGTCCGCGCACATCTCCTCGGCGGAGGAGTAGGTGCCCTCGAGATAGGTCGGATCGACCGCCATGTCGAAGCTGAGCGTCATGCTCTCGGCCGAGGTGACCTCGAAGTCGGCGGTGAAGCTGCCGCAGCCGGCCAGCACCAGCAGCAGTGGCAGGACGAGGACGGCTGCCAGACGGCGCCGCACCGAGTTGGTGGTCATGGTCTCCCCCGGGGATCATGCGGTGTGCAGGTCAGCGCCCACCGTGATGTGGGGCACTCGCACAGGATACCCGTCGGGGGATCGCCGGGCCGCGGAGCCGGGGGAGGGCTACTTCCAGAACATGAACATGCCGCCGCCGACCATCAGCGCGCCAAAGCCCACCGCGAGGTTCCAGTCGCCGATCGGCAGGGGCAGCTGCCCCGAGGTCAGGTAGAAGGTGACCAGGTAGCACAGTCCCAGCAGCAGGAAGGTGAGGGCGGCCGGCACCAGCCAGCGCGGGTTCTGGGTGACCGTGGCGACGCGGCGCGGGCCGCGCCGGCTCTCCTGGGCCGCGGCCTTCTTCGCACCGGTGCGGGTGGAGTCCTTCGCCTTCTCGGCGACTTCGCCGCCGCGGGGGCGGTCGGCGGAGTCCTTGGCGCCGGCCTTCTTCGCGCCCGCCTTCTTCCCTGCGGCGCCCTTCGTCGAGACAGGGTCCTTGCCGCCGGCGCGGGAGGGGCCGTCCTTCGCGCTCTTCGCGCCCTGGGAGCTCTTCGCGCTCTTCTCGTCCGCGGCGTCCTTCTCGTCCGCCTCGTCCACCTCAGCGAGCTCGTCGAGATCCGTCTCCTCCGCCGGGGACTCCACGGGGGCGGCCTTCGCCGTGCTCGCGGGGCGCCTCTTCGCGGACTTGCCGCGGGCGGACGACTTCCTCGTGCTCCTGGCCATGAAAACGGTGCTCCTCGGGGGCGGCCGGACGCGCGGCGCTCCGCGCGGGTCCACGGGTGCGGACTGTGGCCTAGGGTAATGGTGGTTCACCGAGGGCGCGACGCGAGGAGGGGCCCATGGCGCAGGACGCGGACCGGGACGGCCCGGACCCGACGAGGCGCACCCCGCGCCCCGGGCGCCTCGGCGTCGCCCTGGTCATGGTGCTGTGCGGCGTCCTCTTCGCGACCACCGGCCGGCTCTCGGGCGGCGGCTCGATCCGCGACGAGTCCGGGGACGTCGCCGGGGTGCTGCGTGAGCGAGGACGCACCATCGAGCGGCTCACCGAGGACAACGCGGACAAGCGCGCCGAGATCGAGTCCCTGCGCGAGGACTCGGGCGGCGCCTCCGTGCAGCAGCGCACCGAGCGGGTCGGCGACGCCGTCGGCCTCAGCGAGGTCTCCGGACCGGCCCTGCGCATCACCCTCACCGACGCGCCCGAGGGGGCGATCGGCACCCAGGAGGGCCTCGAGCCGGACGATCTCGTGGTCCACCAGCAGGACATGGAGGCGTACATCAACGCGCTCTGGGCCGGCGGGGCGGAGGCGATGATGCTGCAGGACCAGAGGGTGGTCAACGGATCCGCCTTCCGCTGCGCGGGCAATACGCTCCTGCTCGAGGGGCGCGTCTACTCGCCGCCCTTCGTGATCACCGTGATCGGACCGACCGACCAGATGCTCGCGGCCCTCGACCAGGCGCCCGGGGTGCAGGTGTACCGGGAGTGGGTGGACTACGTGGGCCTCGGCGAGAAGGTCGAGACCCTCGAGACCGCGACCCTCCCGGCCTTCGAGGGGTCCCTCACGCTCGACTCGGCGAGAGCAGGCTGAATGACCCGCGGGACCCATCGCGCCTCCCGCCGCCGCGGCGGTGCCGCCTCGACCATCGTCGGCGTGCTCGGCGAGCTGCTGCTCACCGCCGGGGCGTTGCTGGCCCTGTTCCTTCTCTGGCAGCTGTGGTGGACCGACGTCCTCGCCGGCCGCGAGCAGGACGGCATCCTCACGGGCCTCGAGGAGCAGTGGGGCGGGGTCGACGAGCAGCAGATCGCGCCGCGCCAGGAGGGCCCGCCGCCGGTCCCCGCGACGCCCGCGGACACGATGGTCTTCGGCGCCCTGCACGTGCCGGCCTTCGACCGCGAGAGCGTCCCGCTCGCCGAGGGCGTGAGCCTCGAGGAGGTACTCAACGTCAAGGGCGTGGGCCACTACCCCGAGACCGCGCTGCCCGGCCAGGTCGGGAACTTCTCCGTCGCGGGCCACCGCAACACCTACGGCCGCCCCTTCGAGGACATCGCCCGCCTCGAGGTCGGCGACCCGATCGTGGTGGAGACGGAGGAGGCGTTCTACGTCTACGAGGTCACCGAGACCCTGGTCGTGGATCCCTCGCAGGTCGAGGTGATCGCGCCCGTCCCGGGCAGCCCCGGCGAGGATCCCACGCAGGCGATGCTCACGCTCACCGCCTGCCACCCGATGTTCTCCGCGCGGGAGCGCTACATCGTGCACGCGGAGTTCGCGTACTGGACCGATCGCGCCGACGGGATCCCCGAGGCGCTCGCCGAGGAGGCCTGATGTACGCCGCCCTGTTCCGCCTGCTGCCCGGCCCGCTGTGGCTGCGCATCGTGCTCGCCGTGCTGATCCTGTTGGGGATCGTCGCGGTTCTCTTCACCTGGGTGTTCCCGGCGCTCGCCCCGTACCTGCCGTTCAACGACGGGCTGGTCGGGGCAGCGCCCGGACGCTGACCCCCCGGCTCAGCCGGCGGTCATCAGGGGCTTCAGCCCCGCGGAGCGCTCCACCGCGTCGCGGCCGTCGCACAGCTCGAGGAAGCGCCCCAGCATCAGGTGCCCATTCTCGGTGAGCACGGACTCGGGATGGAACTGCACCCCGTGCAGGGGCAGCTCGCGATGGGCGAGGCCCATGATCATCCCGTCGGCCGTGCGGGCCGTGACCTCGAGGACCTCCGGCACCGACTCCGGCACCACCGTGAGCGAGTGGTAGCGGGTCGCGGTCATCGGGGAGGGGGCGCCCGCGAAGACGCTGCGGCCCTCGTGGGTGAGCTCGCTCGTGCGGCCGTGCATCAGCTGCGGCGCATGGTCGACGGTGCCGCCGAAGAACTGGCCGAGCGCCTGATGGCCGAGGCACACCCCGAGCATCGGTACGGCCCCCTCGGCGCAGGCGCCGATCACGTCGAGGGCGCGCCCCGCGGTGCTGGGCGTGCCCGGGCCGGGGGAGACGAGCACCCCGTCGAAGCCCGTGAGGTCCACGGCGCCGTCCGGCCCCTCGGGCACCTCGTCGTTGCGGACCACCACGGTCTCGGCCCCCATCTGCTGCAGGTAGCCGACGATCGTGTAGACGAAGCTGTCGTAGTTGTCGATGACCAGCACGCGTGCGGCGCGCGCACCCTCAGCCGCCATTGCCGGCTCCGTTCCCGTTGCCGTTCCCGTTCCCGTTCCCGTTCCCGTTCCCGTTGCCGTTCCCGGCCGACGGCTCGGTGGTCGGATCCGCCGTGGGCGTCTCCGTCTCCGTCTCCGTCGGCGTCGGGGTCTCGGTCGGCGTCTCCGTCGGCGTGGGCGTCGGCTCCGGACCGGAGGAGACCACGATGACGATCGTCCCCTCCCGGTCGATCTCCTCGTTCGCGCCCGGATCGGTGCGGATCACCTGGCCCTCGGCGACCGAGTCCGAGGCCTCCTCGGTCCGCGAGGTGCCGAAGCCCTGCTCCTCGAGCAGCGCCTTCGCGTCCTCGTAGCTGCGGCCGGTCACGTTCGGGACGGTCGCCGGCCCGGGGGCCTCCGCGATCACGAGCGACACGGTCGAGCCGACGGGGGCCTTGCCGCCCGAGGGCGGGGTCTGCGAGACGACGGTGCCGGCCGTCGCCTCGGCATCGACACGGGTGGTGGAGTCCACCTCGAAGCCGCTGCTCTCGATCATGGTGGTGGCGGCGTCGAGCGTCAGCCCGCTCACGTCGGGCACGGTGAACTCCCCGGTCGCCACGGTCACCTCGATGGTGTCGCCACGCTGAGCGGTGGAGCCGGCCTGCGGGGAGCTGCGGGTGATCTGCCCGGCCTCCCGCTCGGCGTCGTCCTCCTCGCCGGCGACGGTGAGGGTCAGGCCGAGCGGCTCGAGCTCCGCCGTCGCCTGTTCCTCGGTCATGCCGGAGAGGTCGGGGACCTCGACCGCCTCGGGACCCGCGGAGATGTTCACGGTCACCGTCGAGCCGACCTCGACCTCCTGGCCGGCGGGCGGGTCGGTGTCGATGACCAGGCCCTCCTCGACGTCCTCGGACTCGGTCGGGGCGAACTCGGCCTCGAGGCCCAGGTCCGTGAGCTCACTGCGCGCCTCGTCCTCGGTGGAGCCGGCCACGTCGGGCACGGCCACCATCTCGGGACCCGCGGGCTCGCGGGGCATCAGGAACCAGGCGGCGGCGCCGATCACGGCGAGGGCCGCGACGATCAGCAGCGCGATCAGCCACCAGGGGCGGCGCCGGTGCTCGTCCTCGGCGACGGCCGTGCCCTGCCCCGTCGGCGGACCCTGCCGCAGCGGGGCGTGCTGGCCCGTGGACCAACTGGTCGCCCCGTGCACGCCGGTCATCGCCGCGGCCGGGATCGCCTCGGTCGCATCGTCGACCGGACTGAGCACGGTCGTCGTCTCGCCGTCCGCGCCCGTCGGCACCGCACCGCCCACCAGGGCGGGGGCGCGACCGGCGACGACCGCGGCGATGTCGCGGGAGAAGGCCACGGCGCTCGGGTAGCGCTGCTCGCGGTCCTTGGCCAGGCCCGTGAGGATCACCGCGTCCATCGCGGGAGTGATCGCCGGGTTCAGGGCCGACGGCGGCTGCGGCTGCTCGCGCACGTGCTGGTAGGCGATCGAGACGGGGGTGTCGCCGGTGAACGGCGGCCGCCCGGTCATCATCTCGAACATGACGCACGCGGCGGAGTAGATGTCGGAGCGGGCGTCGACCAGCTGGCCGCGCGCCTGCTCGGGGGAGAGGTACTGGGCGGTGCCCATGACGGCCTGGGTCGCGGTCATCGCGCTCGTGGCGTCGGCGATCGCACGGGCGATGCCGAAGTCCATGACCTTCACCTGACCGGAGTCGGTGATCATCACGTTGCCGGGCTTGATGTCGCGGTGCACGATCCCGGCGCGGTGCGAGTACTCGAGCGCGCTGAGCAGCGCGGCCATGATCTCCCCGGCCCGGTGCGCGTCCATCGGCTGCTCGGGGGAGATGTGCTCGCGCAGGGTCGTGCCGTGCACGTACTCCATGACGATGTACGGGATCGAGACCTCGGCCCCCGTCACGGTGGTCTGCTTCTCCTCGCCCGTGTCGTACACGGCGACGATCGAGGGATGGTTCAGCGAGGCGGCGCTGTGCGCCTCCCGCCGGAACCGCTCCTGGAAGCTCTCATCGCGCGCCAGGTCGGAGCGCAGCACCTTCACGGCGACCGTGCGGTGCAGTCGCGTGTCCTCCGCGAGGAACACCTCGGCCATGCCACCGGTCCCCAGGATCCTCCCCAGGGTGTAGCGGCCGCCCAGGACCACTTTCTCTTCGCTCACAGAACACCTGACCTCGTGCCGTGGTCCTCCACGGCTGATCCGACCATCGTAGATGCTGACAGCTGTCCGCTCGTCCCCTGTCCGACGCCGTCGAGGGCCCCGGACCCGGCCGCGCCGAGCTCCCCGAGGGGCAGCAGCCCGAGCCCCGCGGCGACCGCCCCGAGGATCACCACCACCAGCAGCACCAGCAGGACCAGCCCCGGCACGGAGAACGGGCCGAGCCGGCGACCGGTCGAGGTGCCGCGGGCGGTCCGCCCCGAGGCGGCGGTGTCCACCGTGTCGAAGGAGCCCGCCGTGAACGCCCGGTCCGCGCCGCGCAGCGCCGGATCCGCCGCGGGGCGGGGCTCCGACGGGACGGGGGAGGGGGACGCGGCGGAGCGGGCGGACGACACAGGGCCCGCCGGACGCGCGCGCGGGGCGCCGCCCGCGGAGCTCGCCGAGAGCCCCGAGGGGGCCGACCGGGCCGAGGGACCGGAGCGGTGCCGGATCCCGCGGCCGCGACCCGACATCGGCAGCGGCATCGCCGCGGTGCGCGTCGGCCCGCCGGAGGCGCCGCCGGATCCCTCGCCGTCCCGGCGCTGCAGGGCGTTCTCCCCGGTCCAGTCGTGGTCCTCGACCCGGGTGACGGGGATCGCGCCGGTCGTGAAGCGGGGCTCGACGCCGCGCTGGATCGCCTCGAGGATCCGGGCGACCGCGGCCGCGGAGCGGGGCCGGTTCGCGGGCGCCTTCGCGAGCGACATCATCACGAGCTTGCGCAGATCGGCGCCGACCGTGTCCGGAAGCTCCTTCGGCTGCTGCTTGACCTGCGCCATCGCGATCTCCACCTGGCTCGAGCCGGTGAAGGGACGGTGGCCGACCAGCATCTCGTAGGCCACGATCCCCAGCGCGTAGATGTCCGAGAGCGAGGTGGCCTGCTTGCCCATGGCCTGCTCGGGGGAGAGGTACTGGGCGGTGCCCATCACCAGCCCGGTCTTCGTCAGGCGGGCCTGGTCCTTGCTGCGGGCGATGCCGAAGTCGGTGATCTTCACGGCCCAGTCGCGCGTCTCGTCCACGAGCACGTTCTCGGGCTTCACGTCGCGGTGCACGACGCCCTTGGAGTGCGCGGCGTCCAGCGCCCGGGCGAGGTCGATCAGCACCGAGACGACCCGCTTCTCGGGCAGGCCCCCGGTGTTCTCCTCGATGATGTCCGAGAGCGGCCGGCCGGGGCAGAGCTCCATGACGATGTAGGCGCGACCGTCGAGCTCGCCGTAGTCGTAGAGCGCCGCGATCGCGTCGTGCGAGAGCGCGGCGGTGTGCCGGGCCTCGGCGCGGAAGCGCTTGAGGAAGCCCTCGTCGCCCGCGTACTCCTCGCGCAGCACCTTCACCGCGACCTCGCGGTCGAGCTCGCGGTCGAGGCCCTTCCACACCTGGCCCATGCCGCCGGTCGCGATCAGCGAGGTCAGCTCGTAGCGTCCCTCGAGCACCAGCCCCGGTTCGGTCCTCATCCTCGGATCACCGCCTCCATCACGTCCTGGGCGATCGGCGCCGCCGTGCGCGAGCCGTAACCGCCCTCCTCGACCACGACGGCCACCGCCACCTGGCGGCCGTCGACCTTCGCAAAGCCCACGAACCACGAGTGCGGATCGCGGCCCTCGCCCCACTGGGCGGTGCCCGTCTTGCCGCCCACCTCGACGCCCTCGATCGCGGCGGCCGTGCCGGTGCCGTCCTCGACCACGCCCACCATCATCTGGCGCATCTGCGCGGCGTTCGCGGCGGTCAGCGGCTGGCCCAGCTCCTGCGGAGTCAGCTCGGAGACCGTGGCGAGGTCGGCCGTGCGCACCGACTGCACCAGCTGCGGCTGCATGACCACGCCGTCGTTCGCGACGCCCGCGGCGACCATCGCCATCTGCAGCGGGGTCACCCGGGTCTCGAATTGGCCGATCGAGGTGGTGGCGAGCTGGGCGTCGTCGAGGTCCTCGCCGAGGGTCGACGGGGTCACCGCGAGCGGGATCTCGAGCCGCTGCCCGAAGCCGAACTCCTCGGCCGTGGACCGCAGCTGCTCCTCGCCGATCGCGATGCCGAGCTGCGCGAAGGACGTGTTGCACGACTGGCGCAGCGCCTCGGCGAGGCTCGAGGCGTCGCCGGGCCCGCACGGGTCCTGCCGGCCGCCGGAGAAGTTGTTCATCACCGAGGACGAGTTCGGGAGCGTGAACGTGCCGGGTCCCGGGATCTCCGTCTCCGCCGTGTAGTCCCCGGTCTCGAGCGCCGCCGCCGCGACGACGAGCTTGAAGGCGGAGCCCGGCGGGTAGAGGTCCCCGGCGATCGCGCGGTTGGTCAGAGGCCGGTCCGGGTCGTCGTTGAGCGCCGCCCAGGCCTCCTGCACCGAACCGCCGTCGTGAGAGGCCAGCTCGTTGGGGTCGAAGCTCGGGGAGGAGACGAGGGCGAGGACCGCACCGGTGGCCGGGTCGATCGCCGCGACCGCGCCGCGGCGGCCGTCCAGGGCGTCCCACGCGGCCTGCTGCGCACCGGCGTCGAGGGTCAGCTCGACGGTCGCGCCCTGGCCGTCGCGGCCCGAGAGGATGTCCGCGATGCGGTGGTAGAACAGCGAGTCGGCGGAGCCGGTCAGGGTGTCGTTGAGGCTGCGCTCGAGCCCCGTGTAGCCGTAGACCACCGAGTAATAGCCCGTGACCGGGGCGTACATGGCGCCCGGGTCGTAGGTGCGCAGGTAGCGGTACGAGTCGTCGGACTCGACGGAGGTCGCGATCGCGGTGCCGTCGACGACGATCGGCCCGCGATGGCGGCCGAACTCGCTGTACTGGGTGCGGCGGTTGTTCGCGTTGTCGTTCAGGCGGTCCTGGGCGATCACCTGGAAATAGGTCGTCGACGTGAACAGGAGCATGAACAGCACGCTCACGACGAGCCACACGTGGCGGAGGGGCTTGTTCATGCGCTCGCCCCCGCCTCGCGCCGCACGGGCGGCGCGGCGCCCGGCACCTGGCGGGCGGCGGGCCGACGGGCCGCGTCCGAGAGCCGCACCAGGATCCCCGCGATGATCCAGTTGCACACCA
Source organism: Brachybacterium sp. J153 (assembly GCF_036311905.1). Taxonomy (NCBI): domain Bacteria; kingdom Bacillati; phylum Actinomycetota; class Actinomycetes; order Micrococcales; family Dermabacteraceae; genus Brachybacterium; species Brachybacterium sp. J153. Next base: position 64,039 of record NZ_JAZDCH010000010.1, read on the forward strand.
GCGAACTGCCGCCCGCGGCGAGGAAGGGCAGGGTCAGACCGGTCAGCGGGATCACCCGGGTGAGCCCGCCGACGACCACGAAGACCTGCAGCGCGAGGACGAAGCCGAGCCCTCCGGCGAGCAGGGTGCCGAAGCCGTCGGAGATGCCGACGGCGGCGCGCAGCGCCCGCTGCACGAGCAGCAGGTACAGCAGCAGCAGGGCGAAGGAGCCCACCATGCCCATCTCCTCCGCGAAGGAGGTGAAGACGAAGTCGGACTCCGCATGGGGGACCACGTCGGGCCTCCCCTCCCCGAGCCCGGTGCCGAACAGGCCGCCGTTGGCCAGGCCGAACAGGCCCTGGCCGATCTGCTCGCAGCTGGAGAAGTTCTCCCGCGAGAGCGGGTCGAGCCAGCAGGTGATGCGGGTCTGCACGTGCGACATCTGGGTCGCGGCGAAGACCGCGGGCGGGAGGAACATGACCGCGCCGATCACGAGCCAGCTGAGCCGGTCCGTGGCGACGTAGAGCATCGCCACGAACAGGCCGAAGAACATCAGCGAGGTGCCGAGGTCGGTCTGGAGCACGAGCACCGCCATGGCGAAGCCCCAGGCCACGAGGATCGGTCCGAAGTCCGACCAGCGGGGGAGCTGGATGCCGAGCACCTTCGGGCCCGCGAGGGCGAGGGTGTCGCGGCGGGAGACCAGGTAGCCGGCGAAGAAGATCGCGAAGGCGATCTTCGCGAGCTCGGCCGGCTGGAAGCTGTAGCCGGCGATGTTGATCCAGATCTTCGAGCCGTTGCGGGAGTCGCCGATCACGGGGGCCAGCGGCAGCAGCAGCAGGACCGCGCCGACGACGGCGCTGATCCAGGTGTACCGGCGCAGCGGGCGGTGGTCGCGCAGCAGCACGAGGACGCCGATGCACAGGGCCACGCCGATGATCGCCCAGAGCATCTGCCGGTCGGCGCTCGCCGAGGTGCGGATCCCGTAGATCTCGTTGGCCGCGTGGACGCTCTCGATCACGGTGATGCCCAGCAGGTTCAGCAGCACCACGATCGGCAGGATCACCGGATCCGCGTAGGGGGCCCGCCACATGACCGCGGCCTGGAGCAGCACGATCAGCACGCCCGTGCCGATCGCCACGGCCGGGAGCTGCTCGGGCAGCTGCTCGTAGCGACCCAGCGCCACGAGGGAGTAGGCGCCCAGACCGATCGCCGCCGCGAGCACCAGGAGCAGCGCCTGGGTGAGGCGACGCGGGTGCGCGGTGTACGAGACGATCGTGGCCACTACGACGTCCCGCCGTCGGAGGCCCCGCCCGCATCGCTCGCGCCGCCGCCGTCGGACGGCTGCGGGACCGGCAGTGGGGCGTCGGCCGCGGCGGCCGCCTCGAGCCGCTCGACGATGCGGTCGGCGTCCTCCCGATCGCCGGCGGAGATGGTGGCCTCGACCTGCTCCCGCGTGATCTGGGGCAGGTCCTCGAGGGCGATGTCGGTGACCTCGAGCGGCTCGGACAGCGAGATCGGCCCGAGGTCCTGGGCGATCCCCTGGTAGATCACCACATGGGTGCCGTTGGTGCCCACGTAGAACTGCCGCTGGCTCCAGGCGTAGCCGGCCGCGAGCGCCCCGCCGATCAGGGCGAGGAGCAGGATCACCGCGGCGAGGGCCGGCCAGGGGCTGCGCCGCGGCGGCTCCTCCTCGCTGAAGTCCTCGTCCTCGTAGGGGATCTCCGGGGACTCGCGGGTGAGGGCCGCGGCCTTCGCGGCGGGGCCGGAGGCGCTCGTCGGGGCGTGGCGGTTGCGCGCCGCCGAACCCACGATCTGCGGGGTCGTCGACGGGGCCTCGGCCCCGCGGGGCAGCTCGTCCAGGTCGACGACGTCCGCGATGATGCAGGTGATGTTGTCCGGTCCGCCGCCCTTGAGGGCCAGCTGCACGAGCTCGTCGGCGCACTCGCCCGGATCGTCGATCGCTTTGAGGGTCGCGTCGATGGTGTCGAGGGAGACGAGGCCCGAGAGCCCGTCCGAGCAGAGCATCCAGCGGTCCCCGGCATGGGCGGGGCGCAGGGAGAGGTCCAGCTCCGGCTCCGCGTCGACGTCGCCGAGCACGCGCATGAGCACCGAGCGCTGCGGATGGCGCTCCGCCTCGTCCTCGGTGAGGCGGCCCTCGTCGAGCAGGCGCTGGACGAAGGTGTGGTCCTTGGTGACCTGCACCGTCTCCTCGTCCCGCAGCAGATAGGCGCGGGAGTCGCCGATATGGGCCAGGGCGAACTTGCCCTCGGCCCGCAGCAGGGCGGTGATGGTGGTGCCGAGGCCGCGCAGCTGCGGCTCGTCCCGGGCGCGGCGCAGGATCTCCTGGTTCGCGTCGAGCACCGTCTCCTCGAGGGAGGCGACGATGTCGGAGGCGGGGGTTTCGGAGTCGAGGCGGGCGAGGCGGCCGATCGCGACCGAGGAGGCGACGTCGCCGCCGGCGTGACCCCCCATGCCGTCGGCCACCACCAGCAGGTGGCTGCCGGCGTACCCGGAGTCCTGGTTGTTGGAGCGGACGAGGCCCACGTCGGAGCGGGCGGCGTAGCGCAGGGCGATGCTCATCGCGGTCCTCGTCTCAGCTCGATCTCGGTCCGGCCGATCCGCACCTGGGCACCCGGGCGGAAGGGGACGGCGCCCTCTATGCGCCGGCCCGAGACCAGGGTGCCGTTGGTGGACCCGAGGTCCTCGACCATCCACTCGCCCTCCCGCTGGAACACGCGGGCGTGCCGGTTGGAGGCGTAGTCGTCGTCGAGCACGAGGGTGCACTCGGGGGCGCGGCCGATGAGGATCGGGGTCGAGCCCAGGGTCAGGGAGGTGCCGCGCAGCGGGCCGGCCGTGACCACCATGGCCGCCTGCGTCACCTCGGGATCGGTGCGCGCGGTGCCGTCGGCGCCGGTGCGGGCGGTCGGATCCGCGGGCAGGGAGCTCGCGGGGCGCTGGTCGCGGCGCGGGTCCTTGCTCGACCGGGTCACGACGGTGGTGCCGAAGAGGTCGCTGCGCAGCACCAGCACGACCGCCACGACGAACAGCCACAGCGCGAGGACCAGGCCCAGGCGCAGGGCGATCAGGGTCAGCTCGCTCATCGGCCGCTCACCACTGGGCCTGACCGGCCGCGGGGAGCAGCACGGTCAGCCGGGTGCGCCCGATCTTCAGCAGCGACCGGTCGTGGAGGGTGACGGGCGTGCGGATCCGCTCGCCGTCGACGAAGGTGCCGTTGGTCGAGCCGAGGTCCGTCGCCACGAGGGCGCCGTCGACGTCGGCGCGCAGCTCGAGGTGGTGCCGGGACACGCCGGTGTCCTCGAGGATGATGTCCGCGTCGCCGCCGCGCCCGATCACGGTGACCGGCCCGGTGAGCAGGTACTGCTGGCCGTCGATCTCGATGATCGGGTTGCCTCCCGCGGCGGACTGCGCGGCGCCGGTCGCGGGCGCGACGGAGCCCCGCTCGGTGCGGGACTCGGTCTCGAAGCGGCCCGCGCGGACCTCGTCATCGCGCTGGAGGTCCACGGAGACCGCGCCCACGAACATGTAGCGCTGCTTGTCGGCGTGCTCCATGACCACCCGCTGCAGCTCGTCGAGCAGGGTGTCCTGCCACGAGTCGAAGCGGTCGTAGTCCTGGGAGTGGAGGTAGACCGTGTAGACGTTGGGGGCGAGGGTCCGGGTGCGGTCGAGCACCTGGATCTGGTCGTCGCACTCGCGCTTGAGCCCCTGCGCGAGGTCGAGCGGCTTCAGCTGGCCGCCGCCGCGCGAGAACACGCTCGTCACGCCGCGGTCGAGGCCGCGCTCGATCCGATCCAAGATCCCCACGGTGGTCCTTCGCTGTCCAGTCGGTCGCCCCAGGAGGAGGGGCCGGTCGCCCTCCTGATCGTAGCGCGCGACCTGGTCACCGGACCGCCCTCGGCGCGGCGAGGCGGCGAGGGATTCGTGCAGGAGGCGTGAAAGAGGGGCCCGTCGCGCGCGACGGGCCCCTCGCTCGTGTCGTGGGCGTGCTCGGCGGGGCCGCTCAGTAGATGAGCACCCGTCGGCCCTCGCGGAACCACGAGACCGACCACAGCAGGTCCGAGGCGGCGGTCGAGATCCGGCAGCAGCCGTGCGAGGCGGGGTAGGGCGGGATCGCGGAGGAGCCGTGCACGGCCCAGCCGCGGTCGTAGTACCCGGGGCGGTAGAGGTCCCCGAGCGGGCCGCTCTGCCAGCCCTTCGAGTAGAGGCGGAACATCGAGAAGTCGCCCTTCGGGGTGGTCGCCGTCTTCCAGCGCCCGCCGGAGTAGTAGCGCTCCCCGCTGCCGGTCGAGGTGTTGAGGATGTAGCCGAGACGCCCCTGGGTGGTCAGGATCATCACCTGCCGGGAGAGGTTCACCTCGAAGCCGATGCCGCTGGTGATCCGGCGGGAGGGCTGCACCCCGTTGTTCAGCGCCGCCCAGGTCTTCGGCCCGACCACGCCGTCCTTCGAGAGCCCGGCGGACTTCTGCAGCGCCCAGACGGCCTGCTGGGTGAGATGTCCGAAAGAGCCGTCGGCCGTGCCGCACCAGTAGCGCAGTGCCCACAGCTTCTTCTGCAGCGTTGTCACCTCGGCGCCCTTGGATCCCTTGCGCAGGGTGCTCGCGGCGCTCGCGGGTCCGATGCCGGCGAGGAGCCCCGCGCCGAGCGTCCCCACGCCCAGCAGCAGGGTCCGACGGCCCGGCGTGAGCCGCTGCGGGTCCTCGGGCGCGGTCGGTCTCTCGGTAACATGGATGGTCATGACGGTCCCCCCTCTGGGATCGGCTGTGCGGCCGCCGACGGTGGCGGTGGACTCAGTATCGAGAGTCAAGAAAGAGTAAACAAGAAGGAAAAGGTGCTGGCCGGACGTGCGGATATGAGGGTTCTGTGACGGCGCAGGTCGGGCGCTGGTTTCTCGGCGGTAGGTTTTCTGGACGGATGTCGGGGCGTTCGCCGGGACCCGCACGGGCCCCGTTGCAGCGCCGTGCCATAGTGGCCCCGTGACGCCGCAGACCGCCCCGCCGCCCGATCCGACGCCGCTCGAGGTCGGGGTCGACTTCGCCCACGCGCTCGGGGTCGCGGACGCGAGAGGGGTGCTCCACATCCAGGGCGATGCGACGCGCGCCTGGCCGCTCGCGAGCGTCTCCAAGCCGATCGCCGCACTCGCCGTCCTCGTGGCGGTGGAACGGGGCCTGCTCGAGCTCGACGAGCCCGCGGGCCCCGCGGGGTCGACCGTGCGCCACCTCCTCGCCCACACCGCGGGCTATCCCTTCACGGGGGAGGAGCTGCTCGGCGCGCCCGGGGAGCGGCGCAACTACTCCAACACCGGCTTCGAGGTGCTCGCCGCCCACCTCGAGGACGCCACCGGCTACGACATGCCCGAGTGGGTCGAGCAGACCGTCGTGGCCGGGCTCGACCTCGTCGACCTCGACCCCACCGGCTCCCCGGCCGCGGGCTACCACGGCAGCGTGCGGGACCTGCTCGCCGTCGGCCGCGAGCTGCTCGCGCCCACCCTGATCTCCCCGGCGCTGTGGCGCGAGGCCACGAGCGTGCAGTTCCCGGGGCTCGGCGGGATCCTGCCCGGCTACGGGCGGCAGCGCGCGAACGACTGGGGCCTCGGCCTCGAGATCCGCGATCACAAGGACCCGCACTGGACCGGCTCCGCCTCCTCGCCGCGCACCGTCGGCCACTTCGGCCAGTCCGGCTCCTTCCTCTGGGCTGATCCGGAGGCGGGCCTGACCGCCTGCTTCCTGGGTGAGCGGCCCTTCGGCCCCGACCACGTGCGCGCCTGGCCCCCGCTGACCGACGCGATCCTCGCGCGCTTCGGGGCCCGGTCGTGAGTGCCCACGAGGAGCTCGGCGCGCTCGGCGCGCTCGATGACTTCGGTTTCGAGGCCGCGGCGATCGTGCTCGGCCCCGAGGGGGTGCGCGAGGCGCGAGGCGACCTCGAGCGGGTGCGGCCCTGGCGCTCGGTGACCAAGACCGTGACCGGCTTCGCCTGCGCGCTCGCCCTGCAGAAGGGCCTGATGAGCCTCGACGACGAGGTGGGGCCTCCCGGTTCGACCCTCCGTCATCTCCTCGCGCACGCCTCCGGGTACTTCTACGAGTCCGAGTCGACGCTGCAGGCGCCCGGGCTGCGCCGGCACTACTCCAACTTCGGGATCGACGAGGCCGGGCGGCATCTCGAGCGCGCGACCGGCCGCGACCTCGAGGACTGGGTGCGGGACGAGCTCGCCGAGCCGCTCGGCATGACCCGCCTCGAGTGGGAGGGGTCCGCCTCCGTCGGCGCCGCGGGGCCGCTCGCGGATCTCGCCCTGCTCGCCGCCGAGCTGCTCCGCCCCACCCTGCTCGAGCCTCGCTGGGACGCCGAGCTGACCACCCCCTCGTTCCCCGAGCTGGTGGGGATCATGCCCGGCTTCGGCAAGCAGAGCCCCAACCCCTTCGGGCTCGGGATCGAGGTGCGCGGGCACAAGAGCCCGCACTGGACCGGGTCGGGCAACAGCCCGGGGACCTTCGGCCACTTCGGGATGCGCGGCACCGCCTTCTGGGTGGACCGCGAGGCCGACCTGGCGCTCGTGGTCGGGACCTCCCACGACTTCTGCGACGCCCATCGCGAGGTCATGCCGCGCCTGGCCGACGCGGTGCTCGCCGCGCACTCCTGAGGGGAGACGCGGCCGGCGGCCCGTGGACCGGCCGATCAGACGTTGTGGACCAAGGGGCCGGCCGGTTCCCGCCACCCGGCGAGCACCTCGAGCATGCGCACCAGGCGCACGCTCTCGGCGACGTCGTGGACTCGCAGGATCCGCGCGCCCCGCGCGATCACCCAGGCGGCCGCCGCGAGCGAGCCCTCGAGCCGTTCCTCCTTGGGCAGCCCGAGCGTCTCGCCGATCACGTCCTTGCGGGACAGCGCCGCGAGCACGGGCAGGCCCATGCCCGTGTACTCGCGCCACTCGCGCAGGATTTCGAGGGTCTGCAGGGTGTTCTTGTTGAGATCCGGGCCGGGGTCGAGCAGGATCCGTTCCCGCGGCACGCCCGCCTCGAGGGCGCGCTCGAGCCGGGCGGCGAGGAAGTCCCGCACCTCCTCGACGACATCGTCGTACTGCGGATGCGGATAGGGCTGACGCGGCGCGGCGAGGGAGTGGGTGATCACGAGCGAGGCGCCGGTCCGCGCGACGACCTCGCACATCCGCGGATCGGAGAGCCCGGTGGTGTCGTTTATGAGGTCGGCACCGACGGCGATGGCCTCGCGGGCGACCTCGGCATGGAAGGTGTCGACCGAGAGCAGCACGTCGGCCGGGAGCTCGGCGCGGAGCGCCGCGACCACGGGGACCACCCGCTCGATCTCCTCGGCGACGGGCAGGGCCTCCCCGGGCGCGAACTTCACACCGCCCACGTCCACCAGGTCGGCGCCCGCGGCCGCGGCGGTCCGGCCCGCCTCCACCGCCTTCTCGAGCGCGAAGGTGCGGCCCTCGTCGAAGAAGGAGTCGGTGGTGCGGTTGACGATCCCCATGACCAGGACGCGGCGCGAGGTGTCCGGCAGCGGGCGGGGCCGCGGCGGGGCATGCTGCACGTGCGGGGTGTGCTGGGACGGGGCCGAGTAGCTCTCGGCGACCCCCAGGATCGCCCCTTCGGGCGCGGCTACAGTGTCCGGAGCGGGAGGAGCGGCCGTCTCGGAGCCGTCGTCGTACGCATTCGTCATGGCCTGTTCCTCCGCTGTTCACGCGGGCGTCCGTCGTCTTTGAGCGGCACCCGACCTGCACTACGTTAAGAGCGGACACGACGTTTCACAATCCGGCTGTGGTGTCCGTGAGCACGCCGGGACCTGGACCCTTTGGAGGACTCTCGCAATGAAGATCGTCGTCGCCGGTGGAGATGGATTCTGCGGCTGGCCCACTGCCCTGTACCTGTCGGAGAAGGGGCACGACGTCACGATCGTCGACAACCTGGTCCGCCGCGAGATCGACGTGGAGCTCGGGTCCAACTCGATGACCCCGATCCTCTCCCTCGAGGAGCGGGTCGCGGCGTGGAAGGAGGTCTCCGGCAAGGACATCGCCGTCCGCATCGCCGACCTGACCGACTACGAGGCCGTCGCCTCGATCTTCCGCGACCTGCAGCCCGAGTCGTTCGTGCACTTCGCCGAGCACCGCTCCGCCCCGTACTCGATGATCGACCGCGAGCACGCGATCGAGAACCACCGCAACAACGTCGAGGGCACCCTCAACGTCCTGTGGGCGATCAAGGACTTCGCGCCCGACTGCCACCTCGTCAAGCTCGGCACCATGGGCGAGTACGGCCAGCCGAACATCGACATCGAGGAGGGCTGGATCGAGATCGAGCACAAGGGCCGCAAGGACCGGCTGCCGTTCCCGAAGGCGCCCGGCTCCTTCTACCACCTCACCAAGGTGCACGACAGCGACAACATCATGTTCGCCTGCCGCATCTGGGGCATCCGCGCGACCGACCTCAACCAGGGCGTCGTCTACGGCCTCGAGACCGACGAGACCCGCCGCGACCCGCGCCTCGTCAACCGCTTCGACTACGACGCGGTGTTCGGCACGGCCCTGAACCGCTTCATCATCCAGGCCGCGATCGGCCACGACCTCACCGTCTACGGCAACGGCTCGCAGACCCGCGGCTACCTGGACATCCAGGACACCGTGCGCTGCATCGAGATCGCGTGCGAGAACCCTGCCGACCGCGGCGAGTTCCGCGTCTACAACCAGTTCACCGAGCAGTTCTCCGTCAAGGAGCTCGCCGAGAAGGTGCAGAAGGTCGCTCGCGGCATGGGCCTCGAGGCGAACATCGCCAACACCGAGAACCCCCGCGTGGAGAAGTACGACCACTACTACAACGCGGTCAACACCAACCTCCTGGACCTGGGCCTGCAGCCGCACCTGCTGACCGACGAGCACCTCGCCGAGGTCCTCGAGATCGCGAAGGCCAACACCGATCGCGTCAAGCGCGAGCTGGTCATGCCCACCGTCACCTGGAAGTGAGCCGGATTCCGTGAAGATCGCGATCGTCACGGAGACCTTCCTGCCCTCCGTCGACGGCGTGGTGACGCGTCTGCGCCACGCCGTCGAGCGGTTCACCGACCTCGGGCACGAGGTCATGGTGATCGCCCCCGATCTCGGGGTGACCGAGCATCACGGGGCACGGGTGGTGGGCATCCGCCCGGTGACGCTGCCGTTCTACAAGCATCGGCGCTTCACCCTCCCGAGCCCCACCGTGGACGGCATCATCCGCGGCTTCCACCCGGACGTCGTCCATGCCGCCCAGCCGCTGCTGCTGGCCTCCTCGGGGGCCTTCGCCGCGCGGCGCCAGCGGATCCCGCTGGTGGCCAGCTACCACACCCACATCCCCCGCTACCTGGACCTCTACCGGGCCTACCGCTGGGGCAAGCCCGCGGTGTGGTGGCAGATCAAGCGCAACCACGCGATGGCCGAGGTCAACATCGCCACCTCGGAGACGATGAAGGCGGAACTCGCCGAGCACGGCCTGCAGAACCTCCATGTGGTGCGGCGCGGCGTGGACACGCAGACCTTCCATCCCCGCTTCGCGAGCGAGAAGATGCGCGCGCGGCTCAGCGGCGGGCACCCCGAGAAGAAGCTGCTGGTGTTCGTCGGCCGCCTCGCCGCGGAGAAGGAGATCCACCGGCTGCGGCCGATGATGGACCGCCGGGACGACGTGGCCCTCGCGATCGTCGGCGACGGTCCGTTCCGCGGTGAGCTCGAGGAGATGTTCCGCGGCACCGCGACCACCTTCCCGGGCTTCATGGGCGGGGAGACGCTCGCGAGCGCCTTCGCGAGCGCCGACGCGTTCGTGTTCCCGTCGGTCACCGAGACCCTCGGCCTCGTGATCCTCGAGGGCATGGCCTCCGGCCTGCCGGTCGTCGCCGCCCGCTCGGGCCCGACGATGGAGCAGGTCACCGACGGGGTGGACGGGCTCCTTTTCGACCACGACGACGAGCCGAGCCTCGATGCGGCCCTCGACCGGCTCGGCGACGAGTCGCTGCGGGCGTCGATCCGCCAGGCCGCCCGCGCCGAGGCGGAGAAGTTCTCCTGGGAGAACGCCTCCGACGACCTGCTGCGCTACTACGAGATGGCGATCGAGCAGCACGCCCGGAGGTCGCATGTCTGAGCCCGCCCGCCTGGAGCCGGTGACCTTCGCCGGCCACGGAATCCGCCTCGAGCCCCTGGAGGCGCGGCACGTGCCCGGGCTCCGCGAGGTCGTGGCCGACGGGGACATCCACCGTCTGCCCTTCGCCCCGCACGTGCCGGCGCCGGAGGCGGTCGAGGGCTCCGTCCGCGGTCTCCTGGCCGATGTCGAGGCTGGCACCCGTCTCGCCTGGGCCGTCGTGCGCGAGGCCGACGGGGTGCACGGGGCCGACGAGCGCGTGGTGGGCCTGACCACCTTCATGAACCTGGCGCTCGCCGACCGGGGCCTCGAGATCGGGAACACCTACCTGGCCCGCTCCGTGCACCGCACCGGCGTGAACACGGCGATGAAGCGCCTGCTGCTCGGTCACGCCTTCGACACCCTCGACCTGCTCCGCGTCGAGTTGCGCGTCCACCACCTGAACCTCGCCTCGCGCCGCGCCGTCGAGGCCCTGGGTGCGCAACAGGACGGGATCCTGCGCGCCCACCGCGTCCTGCCTGACGGGTCGATCCGCCACACCGTCGTGTACTCGATCCTGTCGCTCGAGTGGCCCGGGATCCGGGCGATGCTCGACGCCCGCCTCGCCGCGCCGCGCCCGCCGCGCCTCCGCCCCTCGCCACCCTTCCCCCGGTGACCGCACGGTAGCGGCGCCTGTGGCGGAGACGCTGAGGGGGAGGGGTCAGCCCGCCGCGGAGGTCCGCCACAGCAGGCGGAACCACAGCTCGGAGCCGTCCTCGAGCGTGTGCACGTCGCACTCGCCCGCATCGGTGCGGTCGAGCCTCTGCGCGGTGGTGCGGCGGTCGGCGGCCTGCAGGTGGTCGTACTCGTCCTGGAGCCGGAGCACCTCGAGCGGGGAGTCCTCGGTGCCGGCGCCGGAGGCCGCGATCTCGCGGAGGGAGACGGCGCTCAGCGTCCGCTCGCGGCGGGCCGATGCCTCGTCGCCGAGGGCTTGATGCGCGCGCGCCAGCAGGCCGTGCCCCTGCGGCGAGAGCAGCAGCCCGGGCATCCGGGCGGTGATCGTGTCGACGACGGCCTGCGGGGTCGGCCCCGCGCCGAGCAGAGCACGCAGGGAGAGGTGCGGGTCGAAGGTCGGGTCGGCGAGGATCGCGGCGCGCAGCGGCCGCCGGGTCTCGGGGGTCGGGTCCAGGAGGAACGCCTCCACGATGTCGGGGAACTCCACGGTGCCTCTTTTCGGGTCGGTCTCGGGCGGACGGTGCGGGGTGGACAGATCAGCTGACGCGGGTCTCGGGGACGCCGGCCTTCCTCTGCAGGCGGTTCATATCCTCGAGCGTCATGCTCTTCGCGACGACGTCCTCCTGCTCTCGCGCGTCGAACTCGACGGGCTGGGCCTCGTAGGCCTCGGGGTCCTCCCGCCACCCGATGTACTCGCCGGGCCGACCGTTCTCGCGCCAGTCCTCGATCTCCTCGCGCGTGACGCCGTGCTCCTCCTCGATGCTCTCGTACTCCTCCGCCTTCGAGTCGACGAACGGAAGCCAGTCCCATCGCCCGGGCTCGGTCTGGTCCACGAAATCCCATTGCGCGGCATGGCGCACCTCATGGACGGGGACGAGCAGCATATGGGCGTTCGACAGCGACTGCTCGGAGTCGCTCAGCGCGATCACCCGCTCGTCCGGTCGCCACTCCCCGGCTGCCTGCAGGTCGGATTCGAAGACCAGCTCCACCGGCTCGAGGCCGTACTTCTCCATCTCCTCGTCGTACATGGCCTGGAGGACCTTCTTCTTCTCGTCCTCCTCCATCGTGTGCCACGCCGTCTGGACCTTGGAATCCAGGCGCTCGTCGCCGGCGACGCCGTCTCCGGGCTCGCCCTTGGCGACGACCATCTCGTCGTCGCCCTCCGAGCGCCCCTGGCCGCCGGGCGTCCCACCGCCTCCGCCGTCGGAGGCCGAGTCCTGCTCGTCGGCCTCGGTCTCGGCGGTGTCCGCGGCAGCGTCCAGGCGCGCGAGGGCTTGCTGCCACTGCGGGGACACCTCGGCGCTCCATCGGTCGCGGAACCGCTCCGCATCGGTGCCGCGCCAGATCTCCTCGCTCGAGAGGACGCGCGCCTCGAGCACGCCCCGCCGCTCCTCGAGCAGCCGCTGCGCGTCCCGCATCCGCTGCGCGTGCTCGCGCACCTCCTCCGGGGTCATCCCCAGGAACTCCATGCTCTTCCCCCTGCTCATCTCTGATCACACGTGCTCATCGACGGTCCCCCGACCGCCGGCATCCGATGTCGGCAGGCTATCAACCCGATCTTTGACCGGGGACAGCGCGCCATCGCCCACGACAGCGGCGCCGAGGCTGAGCCAGAGCCGATGCGGGGCGGCGGTCGTGGTCGAGGGGCTGATCAGGAGGGGTCGACGCCGGCCCGCTCCTGAAACTCTCGCAGCTCGTCGAGGTCCAGGCCCCGGGAGTACCCGTCGCCGACGGCGCGCGAGCCGGGCGAGCTCAGCCCTCGACGCGGATCCCCAGGTGGCTCGCGAAGGCGGGCGCGAGGGCCGCGACCTGCTCCGCGTCGAGGGTCGCCCCGGCCAGGGCCTCGAGGTTCGCGATGCCGCCGACCTCGAGGCCGCGCAGGTCCACGTCCTGCAGCCGCGCCCCGGCGAGCAACAGGCTGTCCACCCGGCAGTCGCGCAGCAGCACCCGGCTCGCCGTGGCCCCGGAGAGATCCAGCTCCTCGAGCGTGCAGTCCTCGAGCACCACGTCCTCGAGGGTGCTGCCGCGCAGGTTGAGCCAGCCGATCCGGCTGCCGACGATGCGGGTCGAGCGGATCTCCGCGTCGTAGAGGTCCAGGGCGCCGAGGCGCGATTCGAGCAGCTCCACCTCTCGCCAGGTGGAGCGGGAGGCGTCCAGCACCGGGGCGTCCCAGCGCTCGAGGCGGGTCTCGAGGATCCGGGCGTGCTGCAACCGCGCCGACGCCGCGGCCACGCCGACGAGCTCGCACTCGGTGAGGGTCGCCCCCTCGAGGTCGCGGCCGGAGAGATCGACGTCGTGCAGCGACAGGGCCTCGTGGAGCTGATGGGCGTCGAGGTCCTCGGCCGCGGCAGGCTCGAGATCGTGCAGGCGCAGCGGCGTGATCGCGGGCGGGCGGGTGGCGGTGCGGCGGGCCATGGCGTCCTGTGTGTCTGGGGGAGGGGCTGGGGCCGGGTCTGCGGGGATCCTACGGGGCGGGGGTGACGGTTCCCGATGGCCCCGCGTCCCCGCTAAGCCCCGCAGACTTGGGGGAATAGGGCTCGAATAACCCCAAGTCTGTGGGGGTTAGAGGTTGTCGACGAGATTCTCTCGGGATTCTCCGTCGTGGCACGAGGGATGCTTCCTCCCCAGTCCATGGTTCTCCACATTGTCTGGCCGCTCTGGTCGATGAACTGGCCTTATGGTACAGGGAGGGGTGCGTATCCGGCCTACTGCCCGCGGTGGCCCGGAGGCGCTCCGAGGGGGCGGACGACGTTATCCACAGTTCGAAAAAGGTCTCGATTTCTCGACTCGCAGCGCGTAGGTTCTAGGTATGAGTCGGATCGCGCAGATGATCGAGGGAGCGATGGGGGAGGCCCATCGCCCGCTCCTCGACGCCCTGCGCGCTGACGGCCCCGTCGGCCTCTCGATCCTCCTCGCCGACGTGCGCGAGCTGCTCGTCGAGTGCGCGACCGATCCCGCGGGGATGCTCGACGCCGCGCAGCGGGATCGGGGCGACTTCTCGGCGCTGCTCGGCGTGATCCACGAGTCGCTCAGCGCGCTCGAGGCCCTCGAGGCCCGAGCCGTCGTCGGTCTCGGGGACGCGATCTCCCGCGACCGTCGGGCGGAGGCGCGGGCGAAGGCCGCCCAGGAGGCAGCCGAGGTCCCGCCCGAGCAGGAGATCGAGGCGAGGGCGGACCGCCTCACCGCGAGGGAGCTGTCGATGATCACCCGGCGCTCGCCCGCCGCGGCCCGCGGCAGCCTGGCCACCTGCCGGCGGCTGGTGCGGGACATGCCGCACCTGCTCCGCGCCCTCGCCACCGGGCACGCCGCCCCGTCGGTCGTCCACGGTGCGGCGCGCTCCACCGCCCCGCTCACCTCCGCGCAGAGGCGCGAGGTCGACGAGCAGCTCGGCATCCGGATCGTCGAGCTCGACGGGGCGGGATGCACCCGCTGGGGCCGTGCCGTCGACGAGGCGGTGCAGCTGGCCGATCCGGGCGGGGAGGCCCGCCGCCACCAGCACGCTCGCACCCGGAGGCACGTCACGGTGCGGCCCGGGGACCACGGCATGGCCACCGTCTCCGCGCATCTGCCGGCGGTGGACGCAGCCCTCATCGGCAAGCGCCTCTCGCTGGAGGCGGAGCGTCTGCGGGCGCACGGCGACCGGCGCGGCCACCAGCAGATCCAGGCCGACGTCTTCGCGGACACGCTCCTGGGTCGCAGCGAGGAGATGGACCCGACCGTCCTCGACCTGGGCGTGATCATCACGGACCGGACCCTGTTCTCGCCCCGCGGCGGGGACGCCGCCCACCTCGAGGGATTCGGCGTCGTCCCGCCCGAGGCGATCCGAGAGGCGATGGTCGGGCCGCTCAGCGACCTCGCCCGGGGGCTCGACAGGTCGCTTGGCGACGACGCCGCCGAGGCGAGACTCCAGCTCCGCCGCCTCTACACGCATCCCACCAGCGGCGAGCTGGTCGGCGTCGAGTCGCGCGCCCGCGCCTTCCCGCGCGGTCTCGCCCGGTTCATCCGCTGGCGCGACCTGACCTGCCGCGGCCCGTTCTGCGACGCGCCGATCCGCCAGATCGACCACATCGACCCGGCCTCCGCGGGCGGGCCGACGACTCTCGAGAACGGACAGGGCCTGTGCGCCTGGTGCAACGACAAGGAGGGGCAGACCCTCGCCGTCGAGCAGGTCGCCGGCCTCGACGGCCACCGCATCCGCTGGACGAGCCTCGGCGGCACCACACGAGTCACCGCAGCGGAGCGGCTCACGCGCTCGGCGGGACCGAGGCCGAGACGGCCGCAACGGGCGAGACGGCCGAGACGGGTCTCGCGCCGGGCCGGGGATCAGGGGAGGTCGAAGGTCCGCCAGTCCGTACCGTCGAAGGCCAGGACGCCCTCGGAGACGGTCAGGCAGTAGAGCACGTCCCCGCTCGAGGACCAGACCATGCTCTGCACGCCCTCGGGGGCATCGAATCGAGACTCGGTCCCCGTCAGACGGTTCCAGATCAGCAGCTCGCTCCCGGGATCCATCACGGCGATGCGCGGTCCCGGCCCGGTGGCGAGGAGCATGAAGAAGGCCGAGGGGGGAACCGGCCCCGGCATCAGCACGCCGTCGGTCTCGACCGCCAGCAGCGCCGGAGGGTCGTCCGTGACGGCGATCAGCGCCCCGTCCGGCGTGTACCCCAGGGAGAAGACCTTTCCCGGGATTCTCGTCAGCTCGTCCTGGCGCCCGCCTGTCTCCGGGTCCCACAGCTCCGGCGGGTTGTCCGTCGTGTCCGCGCCGAGCCGGGAGAGTCCGCCGGTCGCGAGGACCGAGCCGTCGGGGGAGTAGCTCACCGCCTGGTTGCTCTCCACCCGGGGGCGCAGCAGATGCCCGTCGCCGCAGGACTCCGGGTCCATGTCCCACAGGCGCACCGTTCCGTCCGTCCCTGCCGAGGCGAGCTGACCGCCGTCCGGGCGGACGGCGAGAGACATGAGGTAGGCGGTGCGATCCTCCGGCAACTCGTGCCCGAGGAGCGTCCGCTCGAGCCGACCCTCCAGATCGACCAGCACGATCCGGCGGCCCTCGCCGATCGCGAGACGGGAGCCGTCCGGATGCCAGGCGATGACCCCTCGGGCCGGCGTGGAGATGCGGCGGATGACCTCCCCGGTCGCCGTATCCCAGAGGATGACGCCGGCATCCTCGGCGAGGTCGAGGGCGACGCGGTCGAATGACTCGGCGGCGGCGAGCATCGTGCCGTCGGGGGAGAGGGCGAGGGTATCCCCGAGGAAGCGGCGATGCTCCTCGGCGGGCGGGGGATGGCCGGTGTATCCCTTCGGCTCCGTCCTGAGCTCCTCGTCGGAGATCTCCTCCTCGGGTCCGCGGCAGGTGCCGGGCGGCTCCGACCCGAGGAGCGGTCGGGCGGCGGTGCACCCTCCGAGCGCGAGCACGCCGGGCAGAGCGGCCGCGCCGGCCAGCCAGCGACGTCGCGCGATGTGCGGCATGGACATCTCCTCCGTGGCGGGCGGGGCCGCGCCGATCGACATGACCCCGATGCTACGAGCGGCCGACGACGCGGGCCATGGGGAGCTCTCCCCAGGGGGGGCGCCAGGCAGGTCAGCCCCGCGCTGCCGCCTGCGCGGCCGCCGGCAGCACCGCGCCGATCCGGTCAAGGATCCGCTCGTCGTGCGCGGTCGAGACGAACCAGGCCTCGAACGCCGACGGCGGCAGATACACCCCGCCCTCCAGCATCGCGTGGAAGAAGCGGGTGAAGGCGGCGGTGTCCTGCGCCTTCGCGTCCTCATAGGTGCGCACCGGTTCGTCCCGGAAGAACACCGAGAAGAGCGTCCCCGCCGTCTGTATCACGTGCGGCACCCCGGCGGCGGTGAAGGCCTCGGCGACCATCTGCTGCAGCGCGAGGGAGGCTCGGCCCAGCGTCCGGTACGCCTCCTCGTCGAGGCCCGCGAAGGTCGCGAGACCCGCCGCGGTCGCGAGCGGGTTCCCGGAGAGCGTGCCCGCCTGGTACACCGGCCCCGCCGGGGCGAGCAGGTCCATCAGGTCCGCGCGTCCGCCGAAGGCGCCGACCGGCAGGCCCCCGCCGATCACCTTCCCGAAGGTCAGGAGATCCGGCGCCCAGCCGTCGCCGTCGATCCCAAAGTAGCCCTCGCGGCTCGCCCGGAAGCCGGTGAGCACCTCGTCGCTGATCAGCAGCGCCCCCGCGGCGTGCGCGGTCTCGGCGAGGAAGCGGTTGAAGCCGATCCCGTCCTCGTCCAGAGGCGGCACCACGCCCATGTTCGCAGGCGCCGCCTCCGTGATGACCGCTGCGATCTCCCCGCCCCGCCCGGCGAACAGGGCCTGCACCGCCGCGCGGTCCCCGTAGGGCAGCACCACGGTGTCGCGCGCGGTCGCGGCGGTGACGCCGGCCGAGCCGGGCATCGCGAAGGTCGCGACCCCGCTGCCCGCCTCGGCGAGCAGGGCGTCGACGTGCCCGTGATAGCAGCCCGCGAACTTCACCACCACGTCGCGGTCGGTCGCGGCGCGGGCCACCCGCAGCGCGCTCATCGTCGCCTCGGTGCCGGAGTTGACCAGGCGCAGCCGCTCCACCGGCGCGATCCGGGCCACCACCTCCTCCGCGAGCGAGACCTCGCCCGGCTGCGGGGCGCCGAAGGACAGGCCGCGTCCGGCCGCCTCGCGCACCGCCTCGACGACCCCCTCGTGGGCGTGGCCGAGGATCATCGGCCCCCACGAGCCGACGAGGTCCACGTACTCGGTGCCGTCGGCGTCGGTGAGCAGGGCGCCCTTCGCGCTGGTCAGGAACGGGGGCGTGCCGCCCACCGAGCCGAAGGCGCGCACGGGCGAGTTCACGCCCGAGGGGATCACGCGGCGGGCACGGGCGAACAGCTCCTCGGAGAGGGCGGTGGTCATGAGGGATCTCCCGGGGTCGTGGAGGGTCGGATCAGGGTCAGGTCGCCGCGACGAGCCGGGCTCAGTGGAACTCGCGCAGGTGCGGGGGCAGGCCGTCCGCGAACCAGCCCGCGACCTCGCTCGCGTAGTAGGTGAGCACGGTCGAGGCGCCCGCGCGGCGGAAGGCCAAGAGCGACTCGAGGACGGTCCGGTCGCGGTCCACCCAGCCGTTCGCGCTCGCGGCCTCGATCATCGCGTACTCGCCGGAGACCTGGTAGGCGCCCACCGGCACGGGCGAGGCGGCGGCGACGTCCCGCAGCACGTCGAGATAGGGCAGACCGGGCTTGACCATCACCAGGTCCGCGCCCTCGGCGACGTCGAGCTCCAGCTCGCGCAGCGCCTCGCGGCCGTTCGCGGGGTCCTGCTGATAGGTACGGCGGTCACCGGTGAGGGAGGAGTCCACCGCCTCTCGGAAGGGGCCGTAGAAGGCGGAGGCGTACTTCGCGGTGTAGGCGTAGAGCGCCACGTCGAGATGCCCGGCGGCGTCGAGGGCGTCGCGCACGGCGGCGATCTGGCCGTCCATCATCCCGGAGGGGCCCAGCAGGTGCGCGCCGGCCTCCGCCTGGGCCAGGGCCATCGCGCGGTACCGCTCGAGGGTCGCGTCGTTGTCGACCCGCCCGTCGTCGTCGAGCACCCCGCAGTGGCCGTGGTCGGTGAACTCGTCGAGGCACAGGTCCGCCATGATCACGGTCGAGTCGCCGAGCTCGGCCCGCAGCCGGGAAAGGCCCACGTTGAGGATCCCCTCGGGGTCGGTCGCGCCCGAGCCCACGGCGTCCTTCCGTGCGGGCACGCCGAAGAGCATCAGCCCGCCGACGCCGCGCTCGACCGCCTCGACGCCGGCGCGCACGAGCGAGTCCAGCGAGTGCTGCTGCACGCCGGGCATGGAGGAGATCGCGACCGGCTCGGTCGCGCCCTCGCGCACGAACATCGGCAGCACCAGGTCGGCGGGGCGCAGCGTGGTCTCCCGCACGAGGGAGCGCATTGCCGCGCTGGTGCGGAGCCGACGGGGTCGGTCCACGGGCAGCGGGCCGGGGGCGACGAGGTGGGTCATCGGGTCTCCTTCGAACGAGGGTGGGTGGGGTGGTCGGGGCGCGGGGAGACGGCCTCGCGGACCGCGAGGACGAGCGCCTCGTCGGACGGGGTGCGGGCCTGCCGCGCGGGGACGAGGCCCGACGCGCGCACGGCCTCGGTGGTCGGGTCCCCGATGGTGACCACCGCGGTCGTGGGGTGCACGCCGATCCCGGCGGCGCGCCGGGCGATCATCGGACTGGTCAGCACGATCGCCGCGTAGCGGCCCACGGGCAGGCCCCGGGCGACCGACGGGGGCGGGTCGACGTGCTCGGGCCGGTAGGCCTCGACCTCCACCACCGTGTAGCCGGCCTCGCGCAGGCCGTCCGGGACCGTGCGGGAGGCGGCGGCGGAGGCCGGGAACAGCACCCGGTCGCCGGGGGCCGCCGGCGGCATCGTGGCGGCGAGGGCCGCGCCGGAGCCGTCGGCCACGGAGGTGGGGGGGATCCCCGCGGACCGGAGCGCCGCGGCGGTCCCTTCGCCGACGGCGACGACGGCAGTCCCGGACTCGACCCGGATGCCCGCCAGGCGCTCGGCGGCGGTGCGGGAGGTGACCACCAGATGGGTGAACCCGCCCGCGGCCAGCTGGACCAGGGCGGCCCGCAGCTGCTCGCCGTCGCTGGGGACGAGGCGGGTCAACGGCGCGTGCTCGACCGCGAACCCCTCCGCCTCGAGCAGGGCGGCGAGACGTTCGCCCCGTCCGGCGGGCCGCGTGACCAGCACGGGTCGCGCGGTCGGGGCCGGCGCGGCCGGCGAGGCGGGCGTCCCGGGAGAGCGCATCAGGCGCGGGCCTCCGCGAGGATCTCGCCCGCGCCGCGCGAGAGCAGGTCCGCGGCGAGCTTCTCGCCGAGCGCCACCGGGACCGAGCCCGGCCCGGAGAGCGCATCGGCGGCGAGGTCCACGTCGATCCGGGCCTCGCCCTCGACGACCCGCGACCCGTCGGGACGGATCGCGAGGGCGCGCAGGCGCAGGACCTGCACGGCGGCGTCGATCGCGCCGGAGGTCTCGGCCTCGGCCGGAGCGGTACCGGCGGGCACGGGCTCGAGCTCGGCGAACGCGGCGACCGGGGCGGAGCAGCCCGCCTCGAGCGCCCGCAGCAGGGACCGCTCGGCCGTGACCGCGGCGCGGGTGGCCGGGTCGTCGATCGCCGTGAGCCGCGCGGCGAACCAGGGCGCCTGCGCGAGCGCGGCGGTGGTCGCCTCCACGGCGAGGGCGCCCTGGGCGGGCGCGGGCAGCATGACCTCGACGGGCAGGAGCTCGCTGATCGCG
This sequence comes from Brachybacterium sp. J153, assembly GCF_036311905.1. Classification (NCBI taxonomy): domain Bacteria; kingdom Bacillati; phylum Actinomycetota; class Actinomycetes; order Micrococcales; family Dermabacteraceae; genus Brachybacterium; species Brachybacterium sp. J153. Next base: position 84,118 of record NZ_JAZDCH010000010.1, read on the forward strand.
GCCTCGCGGCCCACCCGGAGCAGGCCCGCGGCGGCGAGCACGACGGCGTCGAGGTCCGCGTCCTCGCCGAGGGCCCGGTTCAGGCGCGTCTCGACGTTGCCGCGGATCCCCACGACCTGGAGATCGGGGCGGGCCCGCAGCAGCTGCGCACCGCGACGCGGCGACCCCGTGCCCACGCGCGCCCCGGCCGGGAGCTGCGCGAGGGCGAGCCCGTCGCGGGCGCACAGCGCATCGCGAGGATCCTCCCGCACCGGGGTGCAGGCCAGCGTGATCTCGTCCAGCGGGGCGGTGGGGAGGTCCTTCCAGGAATGGACGACCACGTCGACCGCACCGTCCAGCAGCGCCTGACGCACTGCGGTGACGAACACGCCGGTCCCGCCGATCTGCGCGAGCGGGCTGGTGCGGTCCCGGTCGCCCTGGGTGCTCACGTGCACCAGCTCGACCTCGCGCCCGGTGCCGGCCGTGAGCGCCGCGCCGACGTGCCCGGACTGGGTCAGCGCCAGTTCGGAGGCACGGGTGCCGATCCGCAGCGGGGCGGCGGTCATGAGAGCGATCCGGCGCCCGCCGTGCCGACGCCCGCGGCGGCGGCGTCTGCGGCGGCGAGACGCTCCGCCCGCGCCCGCTCGACGTCCGCCGCGGAGTCCACCGCGCTCGTGGTGGGCCGGCACATCCGTCCTGCGCAGCAGTTCGCCCCGCACACGTCCGGGGTGCCCCCGAAGTCGGTGACCACCCGGCGCGGGAAGGACGCGTCCAGCCGCTCCTGGACGAGATCCGCGAGGGCGGCGATGAAGCGGGGATCCTCGCCGGAGGTCGCGACGCGCCGGAAGGCCAGTCCCTTCTCCGCGGCGGTCTCCTTCGCCTCCGTGTCCAGGTCCCACACGACCTCGACATGGTCGGTGACGAAGCCGATGGGGACGACGACGACGGCGTCCGCGGCGTCCTCCTCGGCGAGCTGCGCGATGACGTCGTTCACGTCCGGCTCGAGCCACGGGATGTGCGGTGCCCCGGAGCGGGACTGGTAGACGAGCTGCCAGTCCGGGAGCTCGGGAGCGTCGTCGTGCAGCTGGTCCATCACCCACCGGCAGGCGGCGAGGTGCTGCTCGACGTACCAGCCGCCGGAGCCCTCGACCCGCGTCTCCTCCGGACCGGAGGCCTCGGCCATCGAGGTCGGCACGGAGTGGGTGGAGAACAGCACCGCGATCCGCTCGCTGTCGTGCCCCTCGGCGGCGAGGCTCGCCAGGGCGGCGCCGAGGCCGTCGACCACCGGGGCGAGGAAGCCGGGATGGTTGAAGTAGACGCGGACCTTGTCGATGGTGACCTCGCCGGCCAGACCGGTCTCCTCGAGCACCATGCCGAAGTCCTCCCGGTACTGCCGGCACGAGGAGTACGAGGAGTACGCGCTGGTGACGAGGCCGAGAGCATGGCGGTGGCCGTCGGCGTGCAGGGCGCGCACGGCCTCGGCGTTGTAGGGCGCCCAGTTGCGGTTGCCGAAGTAGATCGGCAGGTCCACGCCGCGGCGCGCCAGCTCCGCCTCGAGCGCGGCGATCATCGCCTCGTTCTGCGCGGTGATCGGGCTGCGTCCGCCGAGCGCGCGGTAGTGGCCCGCGACCTCCTCCAGACGCTCGTCAGGGATCCCGCGTCCGCGCGTGACGTTGCGCAGGAAGGGGATGACGTCCTCCTGCCCGTCGGGGCCGCCGAAGGAGGAGAACAGGATCGCGTCGAAGGGGCGGGCCTCGCCGCGTCGCGCATGGGTGGGGGAGTCGGGGGCCGCGGCGCGGGGCGCGGGCATCGGCGCGGTGGTGTCGGTCATGGTGATGTCCTCGTGGAGGGGGTCGGGCTCAGTGGTCGGTCTCGGGCGGGCGGGATCAGATCAGCAGCGCGGCGACGTCCTCGAGGGCGTCGAGGCGGCGGCCGGTGTGGAAGGGGAGCTCCTCGCGCACGTGCAGACGCGCATCGGAGTAGCGCAGGTGGCGCATCATGTCCACCAGATCATGCAGGTCGTCGGCCTCGAAGGACAGCAGCCACTCGTAGTCGCCGAGCGCGAAGGCCGCGACCGTGTTGGCGTTGACCTGCGGGAAGTCGCGGCCGAGGAGGCCGTGCTCGCGCAGCATGCGGTTGCGCTCGTCCTGCTCGAGCAGGTACCAGTCGTAGGAGCGCACGAAGGGGTAGACCGTGATCCACTGCTTCCGCTCGAAGCCCGGGACCATGAACGAGGGGACGTGGCCGCGGGAGAACTCCGCCATCCGGTGCACGCCCGCGGCCGCCCACTCGCGGTGCAGCCAGGAGCCGACCAGGGAGCGCTCGAGCTCGCGCAGCGCGGCCTGCAGGGTCTCGGGACGGTCCGCGGCGAGCCACAGCATCAGGTCGTCCTCGGCGCGGAAGCCGGAGACGTCGTACCAGCCGAGGATCTCGAGCGAGCCGTCCTCCGCGCTCGCCTCCATGAGGGACACGGTCTCGGCGAGGGCCGCGGTCGCCTCGGCGGCGCTGATCTCGCCCTCGTCGCCGAGACCCGCGAGGCGGCGGAACACGGTGTAGCTCGTGTACCGGGTGGTCTGCGCGATCTGCTCGGGATCCGCGGCGTCCGACGCCGCCGTGGCGGTGTCGGGTGCGGCGGGGGCGGTGGGCTGGGTCTCGGTCATGCGGGGGTCCCTTCTGCGGTGGGGTGCGAGCCATGGTGGTGCTCGGCGCGGACGATCGCGTCGATGCCGGTGCCGGCCCGCCAGGAGCCGGTCAGGTGCAGGGTCGGCTCCTCGGCGAGGAGCGCCGTGAGGTGGTCGAGGGCGGCGCGGTGGCCGGGCAGGGCCTGGCTCATGGCGCGGTCCCAGTCGATCACGACCGCGCCGAGGAGCTGCTCCCGGGTGAGCTCCGTCCCGAGGATGCGGGAGGCGTCGGCGAGGGCGAGCCCCTCGATCCCCTCGCGCTCGGGCAACGGCTCGCCGGGCCGCCCGTAGGAGAGCCGCACCAGGTGCGGGGAGGCGGCGTCCGGGAAGGCGGCGCGCACCTGCTCGCCGACGTGTTCCCACTTGGCGCTCGCGTGGGTCAGCGCCTTCGCGCGGATCCCCGGGGTGCCGGGGGCGACGAGCGCCCCGGTGCCCGAGGGGAAGGCGTCCAGCGCCTCCGCGTCGAGCGCGAGCGCGACGAGCCGCACGGCGGCCGACGGGGCCTGCGGGATCGCGGCGGCGATCTCCGGCGCCGCCTCGGCGAGGAGGGCGCGGGTCATGTCCGGCGGGCCGGCGAGCACCAGCTCCGACGCCTCGAGGGTCTCTCCGCTCGCGGTGCGCGCCCACCAGGTGTCCCCGGTGCGGCCGGCCTCGACGACCTCGACCCCCGTGCGCAGCAGGCCGCCGCGGGCGAGGAGGTCCGCGCGCAGCGCCGCGGGGAGGGCCGCCATGGTCGGGGCGAGGGAGCGCACCCGGGTGCCCGCGCTCGCCGTGCCGGCGCCGCGGATCTCCCGCACCGCCCGGACGAGGGAGCCGTGGCGCGCGAGGCCGGCGACGAGGGCGGGGGAGGCGGCCGCGAGCTCGAGGGTCGCGGGATCCGCGGAGTGCACCCCGCCGACGATCGGGGCGACCAGCCGCTCGAGCACCCGTCGGCCGAGCCGCCGGGAGACGGTCTCGGCGACCGTCGCCCCGGGACGCGCCCCGATCCGTGCCGGCAGCAGCGGCTCGAGCGCCGCGCGCAGGGCGCCGGCCGTGCCGAGGACCGCGCGGACGTCGGCGGCGAGGGGCCGGCCGGGGATGCCGAGCAGGCCTCCACCGGGCGCCCGGTGCACGCCCGCCGCGGAGACCAGCCGCGAGCCGAGTCCCTCGCGCGGGGAGACGGCTGCGCCGTCGATCCCGAGCTCGGCGAGCAGCGCGTCGACCGCCCCGCGGCCGATCGAGAACGCCTCGGCGCCCGCGTTCAGGGCGAGCGGACCGAGATGCGTCTCCGCGATCGCGCCGCCGACCACGGGGGCCGCCTCGAGCAGCACCACGCGTCGGCCGGCGCGGGCATGCTCGCGCGCGGCGAGCAGGCCTGCGAGCCCGCCGCCGACCACGAGGACCGAGGAGCTCATGCCCGCGCGCCGCCCTGGGCGTGGAGGAAGGCGACGAGGTCGGTGAGGACCTGGGGATCCGTCTCCGGCGGGACGCCGTGGCCGAGGTTCACCACGTGGCCGGGGGCCGCGGCGCCCGCGGCGAGCACCGCGCGGGCCTCGGCGAAGCGGGCCTCCTCGGCGGTGAACAGCACTGCCGGATCGATGTTGCCCTGCAGCGGGGTGCCCGCGGGGAGGAGCTCGAGCGCCCGGTCCAGGGGCAGCCGGTGGTCGACGCCCATCACGGTCGCTCCCGCGGCGTGCATCTCGGGCAGCAGGTGCGCGGCGCCGACGCCGAAGTGGATCCGCGGCACCGGCAGGTCGGCGACGTGCGCGAGCGCCGCGGCCGAGTGCTGCTGCACGTGCTCGAGGTACTGCGCGGCGCCGAGGGAGCCGACCCAGGAGTCGAAGAGCTGCACCGCGGAGGCGCCCGCGAGCACCTGGGCACGCAGGAAGCGGCCCGAGAGCTCGGCGACCCAGGCCGCGAGGCGCGCCCACAGCTCGGGGCGGTCGCGCATCAGGGCGCGGGTGCGCAGGTGGTCGCGGCTGGGCCCGCCCTCGACCAGGTAGCTGGCGACGGTGAAGGGGGCGCCGGCGAAGCCGATCAGCGGCGTGGTGCCGAGCTCGGCGACGGTGCGGCGCACCGCCTCGCGGATCGGCTCGAGGCCCGCCTCGTAGTCGTCCCCGAGGACGGGCAGGGCGTCGATGTCCGCCTCGGTGCGCAGCGGGTGCTCGACCACGGGCCCCACCCCGGACCGGATCTCCACGCCGAGGCCGGCCACGCGCACGGGCACGACGATGTCCGAGAAGAAGATCCCGGCGTCGACGCGGTGGCGGCGCACCGGCTGCACCGTGATCTCGGCGGCCATGTCGGGGCGCAGGCAGGAGTCGAGCATCGTCGTGCCCTCGCGCAGCGCCCGGTACTCGGGCAGCGAGCGGCCGGCCTGTCGCATGAACCACACGCTCGGCGCCGCCGCGGGATCCCGGTCACCTCGCAGCTCCCGCAGGAGAGAGGCGTCGGCCACACCGCCGCGAGCCTGCGGGCGGAGCGCCGGATGCTCGGCGGGGAGGGTCGAGGGGCCGTCCGACGGGGTCCCCGCCGGGGCCGGTCCCGGCTGCGCCGGGGCGCCCGCGAGGCTCTCGCCTGCACCGATCCGGGGATCTGACGACTGTCGCGATCGATCTGACGGGTTGTCCGCAAAAGTGCGCTCTGACGTGCTGTTCTGTTCCATGGCGCCCCCATTGTGCACACTCCCGCCGCCCGAGGCTCCCAGGTCGGGAGGGGCCTCGTCGGGCGGGCCTACACTGGCGATCATGCTCGCCGCTCTCCGCGCCACCCACGAGCACCTCGACCTCGACATGCTCGACGCCCTCACCCGGGACGCCGACTCCCTGCCGGCCGTGCTCGAGGAGCTCGCCCTCGAGCGCACCCGTCACGACGGCGGGGCGCCGCTGCTCGCCGGGCAGGTCGTGGTGAGCACCTGCAACCGCCTCGAGGTGTACCTCGACACCGAGCGCTTCCATGAGGGGATCGAGCTCGTCATCGACGCGGTCACCCGCACCAGCGGCCTCGACCGCGAGGTGGTCTCGCTGTGCTTCGACGCCGCGATGGACGCCCCCGTCCCCCAGCACCTCTACGAGATGACCTCGGGGCTGCGCTCCCTCGTCGTCGGCGAGGCGGAGATCGCCGGGCAGGTGCGCCAGGCCTATGAGGTCGCGCGCCGCGGCGGACGCACCACCTCGATGCTCCACGACCTCTTCCAGCACGGCTTCCGCTGCGCCAAGCAGGTCGCGACCCAGGCCCCCGTCGGCGCCGCCGGCCGCTCCGGGGCGGCCGTCGCCCTCGACCGCGCCGCCGCGGCCCTCGGCGGGCTCGAGGGACGCAGCGCCCTGATCGTCGGCACGGGCGCCTACGCCCGCCTGGGTCTCGCCGAGCTCACCCGCCGCGGCGCCCGCGACCTGCGCGTCTTCTCCCCGTCGGGCCGCGCCCTCGGCTTCGCCCAGCGCCACGGCGCCCGGGCCGTCGAGGCCGGGGAGCTGGACGAGGCGCTCGCCGCCGCTGACCTCGTGCTGGCCTGCTCCGGGCGCGGCACCTCCCTCTTCCCCGAGCAGTTCCTCGGCGCGGGTGCGAGCGCGGGCGGTGTCGTCGTGCTCGACCTCGCCCTGCACTCCGACCTGCACCCGCTGGTGCGGCACCTCAAGGGCGTGACCGTGATCGGGCTCGCCGACCTCGCGACCGAGGCGGACCGGGCCGACGACCCCGCCCTCGCCACCGCCCGCGCCATCGTCGCCGAGAACGTCGAGGCCTTCCGGGTGCAGCAGGAGGTGCGGCGCATCGACCCCGCGATGGCCGCGCTGCGCCGCGAGGTCGCCGAGGCCGCGGACCTCGAGGTGGACCGGCTGCGCCGCGAGGTCTCTCCCGAGACGGCCGACCAGCTCGACCGATCCGTGCGCCGGATCCTCGCGAAGGTCATGCACCAGCCGGCCGAACGCGCCCGGCACCTCGCCGAGACCGGTTTCGCCGACGACTACGTCGAGGCCTTCCACACCATCTTCGGCATCGACATCTCCGCCGGTCGGGAGGTGGCCCACGGCTCTGAGCAGGGCGGCGAGGGTGCCGTCCCCGCCGGATGGATGCGCGTGGACCGCACCGTGCCGCCCGCCGCGCTGTCCGGGGCGCTGCTCGCCCGCCTCTCCGGCCGCGCCGATGGCGGCGGGGTCAGCGGCGGCGCCTGAACCAGGTGCGCGGGCCGCGTCGCGCGGGCTCGCTCGCAGGCTCGTCTGCAGGTTCCGGCTCCGGATCGGAGTCCGGCTCGGCCTCCAGCTCCTCGGCCGGTTCCGGGGCGTCGACGGTGAGCCCCTCCTCGTCCACCCAGGTGTCGCTCCAGCCGACGTCGGACTCGTCGCGCGGCCGGAAGGCGCGCCGCGGACCGAGCGCCTCGGCGACGTCCTCGAGCTCGATCTCCGCGGGGGCGCGCACCTCCTCGCCCCGATGCGGGACGGGGCAGGTCCAGAAATAGGGGCAGCCGGGGCAGCCGGCGGTCTCCTCGTCGGGCGCGGCCTCCCGCTGCATCTGGACGCCGTCCATCTGCTGCAGCAGCCGCAGACGGGCCTCGTAGGGGTTGACCTCCATCAGCGTTCTCCCTCCGCCGCGCTCAGTCGTGCACGATCCGCGTGCCGAGCGCGGAGAGCACCGCCGTGGCGAGCTCCTCGGCCCCGGTCGAGCCCGCGACGGCGTGGACCACGAGGCCGCGGGCCTCGGCCGTCGCGGCCACCGCGTCGTCGGCCGCGACGACCCGGATGTCGCGATGGATGCCCAGGTGACCGGCGAGATCTGCGAGCAGGGTGCTGCGCAGCACGAGCGCGCCATAGGCGGGGCGCCGCAGATCCCGCACCAGCTGGGGGTCGAGGCCGACGGTGCGCACCCGCACGGCGAGCACGAGGGTGACGCGCGCCCCGGCCGCCTCGAGGGCGGGTCGCAGGGCGGGCGGGGTCGCGGTGGATCCCACGAGCAGGAGACGCTCCCCGGCGGTGGGGGAGAGGGCCGCAGCAAAGCCCGGGTCGGTCTCTTCCCGGTCGAGCACCCGGGCCTCCGGCACCCCGGCCGCGGCGAGCGCGGCGTCGGTCGCGGCGTCGGTGACGGCCACGGCGGTGCCCGCGGGGACGATCAGGTCCCCGCCCTCGCCGAGCACCTCGGCGGCACGGGGGCTCGTGACCACGAGGCGGTCGACCTCCCCGGCCGCGAGGGCGGCGAGGGCCGCGCGCAGGTCGCCGTCCCGCTGGGCGCGCAGCTCCACGAAGGGGGAGTGGTCGGTGGGGAGGCCCCGGGACCGCAGCGCGGCGAGCAGGTCGTCGGCGGCCCCGGCGGCGTCCGGCACCAGGACGGGGAGCGGGGCGACGGTCATGGGATCCTCCGGGAGCGGGGCGATGGCACCTGCTCATTCTGCCCGACACGGGCTGTGCGGTCGCCGCCCCGTAGGATCGGGAATCGCCTTCCAGTTCCCGATCCGTCACCGATCCGATCCCGACCGCCGAGGAGACCCGATGAGCACGCCCCAGGAGCGCCTCCACGAGGCCACCCGCCGCCTTCTCGAGCTGCTCAGGGCCGACGAGGCCACCACCGCGGAGACCCTCGCCGTGCGCGAGGAGCTCGCCCGGGCCACGGCCGACCTCGGCCACCTGCAGGACGCGTGGTACCAGGTCGACGAGCTGCGCAAGGACGCCCTGCGCACCCACGGCCCTGAGCATCCGGCGGCGGCCTCGGCGCGGGCGCTGCAGGCCGAGATCGAGGAGCGGGCACGGGCGGCGGGCGGCGGGGCCTGAGCCCTCACCAGCGGAAGCCGGCCTCCTCGAGGCGCGCCGCGACCGCGTCCTGCATCGAGGCGGCGTAGGTGCCGGTGAGGTGATCGCGGTCCAGGGAGACCCGCACGTTGCCGATCACCGGCGAGCAGACGCCCTCCGGACAGATCAGATCGTTGACGTCGAGCGGGGCGACCCCCTCCGGATGCTCCGCGAGCAGCGCCGCATCGGGCCGTTCGCGGGAGAGCGGCTCCGGCAGCGGGGAGGCGCACGAGGGGTCTTCGGCGCCCTTCTCCTCCGTGCAGGGCACCGGCTCGACCGCGAGGCGCGGCTGATCCCGCAGCGCGATCACCTCGATGCCGGCGGCGGTGAGGTCCCTCAGCGTGGTCTCCATCCCGGGCGTGACCGTCTCTTCGAGCTCCGCGGAGAGGAACGTGGAGTGGACCAGGACGGCGTCGGGCGAGACCCGCTCGATGTACTCGCGGGCCTGGGCGCTCCACGCATCGCAGTCGGGGGAGACCTCCGCGTCGGGGGCGTAGACGCATCCCCCCTTCCACAGCGTGATCAGGGTCCAGCCGTGCTCCCGGGCGAGCGGGATGAGGGCTCCGGTGAACTGCTCGATGCGGGAGTTGCCGACGCTGATCACGACCTTCCCGTCCGGGTCGCCCTCGACGATGCCGCACGAGGTCCGCTTCGGCTCCGCGTCAGGCCGGGGCTCCAGGTCACCGGAGCAGAGCGTGCCGCTCACCACCCAGTCGCCGGGGACCGTGGCCGCCGACGGCAGCGGCGCGGCATCGGGGTCCGCGTCGGGATGGACGGTGAAGCCCGGGTCCAGCACGCGGGCGCCGGGGTTGTCGGCGACCGCACGGGCCTCCGCCTCGCGCTGCTCGCCGAGCAGGTGCTCGCGCGCGCCGAGCATCGGGGCGAGCGCGAGGACGAGGCAGCTCGCGACCACGAGACCGCCGCGCCAGGCCCGGGCCCCCGCCCAGGGCCAGCGCCGGATCGGGGTGTCGACGAGTCGGGTGAGCAGCCCGGCGAGCACGAGCGAGGCGAGGATCAGAACCAGCCCGTCGAGCACTCCCGCGCGGGCCTTTCCCGCATGGGCCAGGTACAGGGTGAGCAGCGGCCAGTGCACGAGGTAGAGGCCGTAGGAGACATCGCCCAGGCGCGCCGCCGGACGGCTCGAGAGCAGCCGGTCCACGCCCAGTCGGCTCCCCGTCGCTCCCGCCCACAGCACGAGCGCCGCCGCGGTGAGGGGCCAGGCGGCGATCCAGCCGGGGAACGCGCCCTGCACGTCCACGAGCAGGCCGCAGGAGAGCAGCCCCAGGATCCCCGCCCAGCCGGCCGCGACGCGCACGGGGGAGACGCGGGGCCGGGCCCGTCGGCCGCGGGAGCGCTCGCGCCGCTCCTCGAGGGCGGGCAGCGCGAGCCCCAGCAGCGAGCCGGCCGCGAACTCCCACAGCCGCGCGGCGGTGTCGAAGTAGGCGATCTCCTGCTGAGTGGCGGTCGAGACCACCGACCAGGCGAAGGAGGCGACCAGCACGAGGGTGAAGACCACGGCGAGGACGGGGCGCACGGACCAGCGCCGCCAGCGAGCCACGAGCACCGCCGCGCCGATCAGCAGCGGCCACAGCAGGAACACCTGCCCCTGGATGGACAGAGACCAGAAGTGCTGGAAGGGCGAGGCGCCGACCTCCTCCGCCGCGTAGTAGTCCACGCCGCGCCGGATCAGCACCCAGTTCTGCACGTGCAGCACCGAGCCGATCGCGTCGGTGATCGCGGTCATCCAGCGCTCCGCGGGCAGCAGCAGGTACACCCCGGCGAGGGTCGCGAGCGCCACCACCGTCGTGGGCGGCAGCAGCCGTTTGAAGGTCCGCGCCCAGTAGGCGAGCGGGGCCGTCGGCCGCCCCGCCCCGACCCGGCGCATGAACGTGCCCACCAGCAGGAAGGAGGAGAGGAAGAGGAAGACGTCCACGCCGCCGGAGACCCGGTCGAACCACACGTGGTAGAGGACCACGAGGCCGATCGCGACGCCGCGGAGCCCGTGCAGCTCGGGCCGGAAGCGGCCCGCGTGCGAGGCGGGGTGAGCACCGACGCCGGCGGCTTCGGCGGGGGCGGGGGCGCGGGACGGGGAGGACATCGTGGGAGTGCGGGTCCGTTCAGCCGCGGAGGAAGGAGGCGCAGGCCTGCTGCAGCAGCAGCGGATCCGCGGTCGCGCACATCTCGCGGGCCGAATGCATCGACAGCAGGGTGATGCCCACGTCGATCGTGGTCATCCCCAGGCGCGTCGCGGTGATCGGGCCGATGGTCGAGCCGCAGGGCATGGCGTTGTTCGAGACGAAGCTCTGATGGGGCACGCCCGCCCGCTCGCACGCCGCGACGAAGGCGGCGATGCCGACGGCGTCCGTCGCGTAGCGCTGGTTGGCGTTGATCTTCAGCATCGGTCCCTCGCCGAGGCGGGGCCGGGTGACGGGGTCGTGCCGCTCGGGGTAGTTGGGGTGCGCGGCGTGCCCCGCATCCGCCGAGAGCACGAGCGAGGAGGCGAGGACCTGGCGGCGGCTCGCCTCGTCCCCGCCGAGCGCGGCGTGGACCCGCACCAGCACGTCCTCGAGGAAGGGCCCGGCCGCGCCCGAGCGGGTCGCGGAGCCCACCTCCTCGTGGTCGTTGGCGACCAGCAGCGCGAGCGGCGCGGGACCCGCGGCGGTCTCCGCGCGGTCCCCGGCGGCGACCGCGATCAGCGCCTCCACCTCGGCGTGCACCGAGCTGAGGTTGTCCAGCCGCCCGGAGGCGAGGAACTCGTCGGAGGCACCGAAGAGCGCGGGCGCCTGGGAGTCGGCGGTGACCACGTCGAAGCCCACGATCTCGTCCCGTGCGACCCCGGCGCGCTCGGCCAGGACCTCGAGCACGTCGCCGGGGGCGAAGCCGAGCAGCGGCTGCATGTGCCGCTGCGGATCCAGGGTGAGGCCGTCCTTGGTGACGCCGCGGTCCAGGTGCACCGCGAGCTGGGGGACGCGCAGCAGGCCCGGGGTCTCCACGAGCACGGTGCGGCCGTCGGCGAGGGCGAGGTGGCCGGCGAGGCGCAGCTCGCGGTCGAGCCACGAGTTCAGCAGCGGCCCCCCGTAGATCTCGACGCCCACCTGGGCGAGACCCTCGCCGCCGAGGCGCGGGTTCGGCTTCAGCTTGAGGGCCGGGGAATCGGTGTGGGAGCCGACGATCCGCAGCGGCGTCGCGGCGTCCGTGCCCTCCGGGGCGGACCAGGCGATGAGGGATCCGTCGCGGAGCACGTAGCGGTCCCCGGAGACGTCCTCGCGCTCCCAGCGGCGGGTCTCGACCAGCTCCGTGAAGCCCGCGGCCTCAAGCCGGCGCGCCGCCTCGCGGGCCGCATGGAAGCTCGAGGGGGAGGCGGTGACGAACGCCCCGAGGTCCAGGGCGACGGTGCGGGCACGGGGGGAGGGCGCGGCGGCCGAGAAGGGGCTCATCCGGTCATTGAACCATCGGACATGCGGCACGGGAGCAGACGGAGCAGCCGCGCGTCGCCCTCCTGGGCGATGACCTCCGCGGCGCCCGTCTCGGAGATCTCGTCGAGCCCGGTGTAGGTCGCGGAGCGGCCCAGCAGCTCCTGCGGGCCGAAGTCCAGTGCGTACTCGACGTCCAGCTCCTCGACCGCGTCGCACACCTCCGGGTTTCGCTGTGCCTCGTCGAGCTCGGCGTTGAGCAGGTGCACCTGGGGCTCCGCCTGGAAGCCCATGAAGGTGTTCAGCACCTGCCGGTCCGAGACCGCGTAGGCGAGGGAGGACCCGTTCCAGGCGTTGGTGGCGATCACGGCGTCCTCGGGCACCAGCTCGGGGAGGCGGCGCAGCAGCGTCAGCTCGTCCTCGGTGAGGAGCTGGTCGCCGTGCCAGTCCTGCTTCAGATACCACATGTTCACTGCGGCGGCGCGGGAGACCAGCGAGAAGGTCAGCACCATGGCGACGCTCGCGACGACGGCGACGGCGCCGATCAGCGGTCGGCGCGGGGAGCGGAGGTCGCGCAGGGCCGGGACGCGCGCGGCGACGACGCGCACGATCACGTCGAGCCCCACGGCCAGCACCGGCACCGCGATCACCGGGAGGATCGCGCTGGCCCGATAGTTGTCGCTGTACCAGACGCCCGTGAGCAGGTAGCGGAGGTCCCCCTCCGGGGTCGCGCGGGTCGCGATCCCGAACAGCGCAGCGACGGCGTAGGGGGCGAGCATCCAGCGGGAGCGGGCGCTGAGAGCGACCGCGAGGAGGCATCCGGCGACGACGATGCCGAGCGGCACGAAGGTCGGTGTCGCGTTCGGGGAGAGCGAGCCGACCTGCCCGATCGCCTCGACGAGGGAGGCGTTGGGCGTCCAGACGGCCGAGCTCTGCGGGGGCCGCACCAGGATGGAACCGACCACGCCGAGCACCGCGGTGGCCCCGCCGAGCAGGGCGAGCACCACGGCCGCGCGCCAGGACGACTCCCCGCGGCGCGCCCGCACGGTCGCGGCGACGGCTCCCGCGAGCAGGATCGGCACGCCGAGGGCGAGGCCCACGAACACCCCCTGGCCGTGCGCGGCGGCCGCGGCCCCGCAGCCCGCGACCAGCACCACGGAGAGCGGGAGCGGGCGCAGCCGCTCCGGTCCCGCGGGGGTGAGCCCGGCGAGCTGGGCGACGCCGAGCACCACCAGGGGCATCATGCCGATCGAGAGCAGGTACGGCAGCAGGATCCCCCAGGACATGAGGGAGAGGGGGAAGGCGGCGGTGACGCCCGCTAGGGCTCCCGCGGCGAACAGCCCCGTCGGCCCCACGGGCGTGCAGGCGCGCACCAGCGCCACCAGTCCCAGCGGCCACAGCACGCAGCCCACCAGGAGCATCAGCACGTTCGAGGCGAGGATGATCTCCTGCCCGGAGAGCTGGACCACGAGGCTCGTCGCCTGATGCCACAGCGCCGGGTAGTAGGACCCCTGCCCGGGCAGGGCCGTCATCCCGCCCACCGTGAAGGCGGAGGCGTCGTGCATCCGCAGGATGTGGCGGACGGCGTTGAGGTGGAAGACGTTGTCGTAGGTCTGGCTGAGCGCGTCGATCGAGCCCATCATGCGCAGCGACCGCGCGAGCAGCACGGTGATCCCGAGCGCGAGCCCACCGCCGACGGCGAGGCCGGTCAGCAGTCGGCGGGACGTCTCCGCGGGCTCCGCGCCGGCGGGCGCCACGGCCGGGCGGCGGCGGCCGAGGAGCCACAGCACCGCCCCCAGGACCAGGCCCAGCACGAGGGCCGACAGCGGGGTCCACGGCACGGAGAGGATCCGTCCGAGCTCCGCGGCGAGGGTGATCAGGAACAGCGAGAGCGGGGCGAGGAGCGCCGCGGCGGTGAGGGGCCGCAGGCGCAGGGCGAGCACGCCCGGCAGACCCGGCAGCACGAGCACCGCGAGGGCGGCCGGGACCGTCACGGCCACGGCGAAAGCGTCCACGCCGGGCACCCCTTTCTCCTCGGGGCCGCCTCTCGGCCCGGAACCGTCCGATCGTAGCGGCCCGGCGACGGCTCAGAACCCGGCTGCGGTGAGCCTCTCGGTGGCGGCGGGGGCGAGCGTCTCCTCGACGAACAGCCGGGTGAGGTGGTCGTCGTCCATGTAGACGTAGACGTCGCCGAGCACGGGCGAGCATCGTCCGTCGGGACAGATCTGGTCGCTGAGGTCCAGCAGGGTCACACTCGCGTCCGGCCCGGTGAGCGCCGCGAGCGGGGCGGCGGGGTTCTCGGCGGCGAACTTCGCGGAGGCTTCCGCGCCGCAGGCGGCGTCGGCGTCCGCCGGGGTGCCGCCGTCGTCGACCACGGACTCCGCGCACTGGAACTGGTCGGCGGACCAGCGGGGCGTGTCCCGGGTGACGATCACGTCGAGGCCGCGGTCGAGCAGGGCCTGCACGGCGGTGTCCGCGCCGGTGGGCAGCAGCTCCTCGCCGGAGTCCGCGGAGGTGAGCGTCATGGTGGCGAGCACCGTGTCCACGTCGACGGAGTCCAGGTAGGACAGCACCCACTCGTCGTAGCCCGCGCAGTAGGCGTCCCGTTCCGCCCCGGCGAGGAACGGGCAGCCGTCCATCGACAGGTTCACGATCTGGGCGTCCCGCTCCTCGGCGAGCGGGATCAGCGCGGGGATGTACTGGCGGGAGTGGGAGCTGCCCACCACCACGATGGTTTCGGCGGGCTCGGAGCCGGCGGGCAGCAGCTGCTCGCAGTGGACGTTGCGGAAGACGACCGACGGCGCCCATGCGCCGCTGCAGGACTCGGGCAGGGAGGGCCACTGCCCGCCCAGTTGCCAGCCGGCGGGGCGCAGCACGGCGGGGGCCTCGGTCGCGACCTCGTCCGTGGGCAGCTCCTGTCCCTGGGCCGCGGGGACCGGCTCGGGCTGGCGGTTCAGCCAGGTCCACCAGCCGCCGCTCGCGCCGAGCACGAGGGCGAGGCTCAGCGCGATCGCGGTCAGCGCTCGCCAGGGCCTCGCCTCGAGCCAGCGGGAGCGGCGCACGGGGGCGTCGATCGCCCGGGTCAGAATCCAGGCGAGCACCACCGAGCCCGCGAGGACCGCGGCGCCGTCGAGCAGGCCCGCCCGCTCCTGGCCGCTGTGGTGCAGCCACACCACCAGGATCGGCCAGTGCACGAGGTAGAGGGCGTAGGAGATGTCGCCCACGAAGGCCGCGGGCCGGGTCGACAGCAGCGCGTCCACGCCCCAGCGCCGCCCCGAGTGGCCCGCGACCACCACGGCGCCCGCCGCCGCGAGCGGCACCATCGCGATCCAGCCCGGGAACTGCGAGGACACGTCCAGCACGATGCCCGTGGCGAGCAGCAGGGCGATGCCCGCCCAGCCGGTCAGGGCGCGCAGGGCTCCGAGTCGCGGGGCCCGCTCCTCCTCGGGGCGCCGCGCCCCGGTCCAGCGGTCCAGGGCGGGCAGGGCCAGGGCCAGCATCGAGCCGGCCGCGAACTCCCACAGCCGGGCCGCGGTGTCGAAGTAGGCGACCTGCTGCTGCGACTGGGTCGAGAGTACCGACCAGGTGAGGGACGCCGCCCCGATCAGGGCCATGATCGCGAGCAGCGGTCGACGGATCGGCCGACCCCGCCGGGCCCGGCGGACGACGAGGGCGAACAGCAGCGGCCACACGACGAAGGCCTGCCCCTGCACGCTGAGGGACCAGAAGTGCTGCAGCGGGGAGGCGGCTCCCGCATCGCGCGCCTGGTAGTCGACCTGCAGCAGCACCAGCAGCGCGTTCTGCAGGTAGACCGCGGAGGCGACGGCCTGCTGCATCACCGTCGGCCACAGCGAGGCGGGCAGGAAGGCGGCCGTCGCCGCGAGGGCGAGCAGGATCGTCACCGCCGCGGGCGGCAGCAGCCGCTTGAAGGTGTGCAGCCAGTAGCGGGGGATCGCGAGGGGGCGCCCGCTCTCGAGGCGCCGCACGAAGGTGCCGGTGAGGAAGAAGGCGGAGAGGAAGAGGAAGACGTCCACACCGCCCGACACCCGGCCGAGCCAGATGTGGTAGACGGCCACCAGGCCGAGCGCCACGGCGCGCAGGCCGTGCAGCTCGGCGCGGAAGGCGGGGCGGTCCCGGCGCTGGGGGCCCGCGGGGACGGTGACGGCCGACGGGTCGGAGGGGATCGTCCCCGCGGCGTCCTCAGCGGGGGCGGGCGCCGCCTGATCCCGCTGCGGCCGCCACGTGCCCGCCACGGAGCCCGCGGTGGACCAGGCGTCCTCCGCCTCCCGCTCGGCGTAGGACTCGAGCGGTCCCTGGAGCCAGTCGTCGAGGGTCGAGGTCTGCGAGGGCAGGGCGGCGGCGAGCCAGGGCGTGGGATCCGCGATCGGTCCCGCGGGAGGTGCCTCGCCCGCGGGGGCGGGTTCGGGGGCGGGGTCGACGGGGGCCGACACCGGCTCGCCGTCCTGGGTCCAGTCCTCGAGCGAGTCTGCCGGAGCCGCGGCGCGGCGCGCGGCCTCCTGCTCCTCGGCGATGGCGCGGGCGAGGGCCACCTGGCGGGCGGTCTCCTCCTCGCTCAGCGCGCGCACCCGACGACCACCCCGGCGCGGCGCCGGGGGATCAGCGGGCGAGGTGATCGCGATCGCCTCCTCCCACGGGGCGAGGGGCCGAGGGCGTCGACATCGGAGGGACTCCTGGGATCGGGTCGAGCGGACCCCGCGATCCTACGGCGCGTCAGGGCCCGGGACCATCGGGTGCTCAGCGCCGCGCACGACCCCGGCGCCCCAGCTCGAGCACCAGGCCGACCACCAGCAGCACGGCGCAGATCCCGAGGCCGACGGGCTGGAGCAGCGCGACGATGCGGTTCACGAACAGCGCGAGGTCCGACGGCACCGCCGACCACGGCCCGCTCGAGGGTGCCAGCAGGAAGCGCTGGAAGAGCGTCTGCAGGGCCCCGATCAGGGGGAACAGCGCGATCAGGACGATGGCGGTCCAGCGCAGCAGGGACTCGGCACGTCCGGCCAGGAGCACGGCACCGAGGCCCACGAGCCCGGCGACCAGGGACCACACGGCGAGCATCGCCTGCACCGCGGCGAAGGTGTCCAGGCCCGCCCCCGACAGGACATCGATCGCGAACTCCAGGGTCAGCTGGATCAGGGCCGAGAGCACGACCACCACGAGCAGGGCACCCACGAGGGCGGGGACCCGCAGCGGAAGGCGGGCTCCCCGCGAGGCCGGACGAGACGCGGTCGCCGCGATGAGCAGGCACACCCCGGCGAGGACGAGGGTGATCAGGCCGGTGACCGCGCTCGTGGCGAGGTTCAGCCACCCGAGGACGGCGACGTCGCCCCGCGGGGAGGTGCCCAGGGCGAGCACGATCCGGGCGAGCGTCGAGAGCAGTGCGACCAGCTCGCGCCCGACGAGGAGGCCGAGCGCGACGAGCGGCAGCATCGCCACCCGGTCCGGGCCGAGGCGCCCGTGCCGCAGCATCTGCGCGACTTCGAGGGCGACGATCACCCCGGCGACGGTGCCGACGACGATGATCGGCGCGACGACGAGTCCGCCCGCCGCCTCGGAGACCCAGAGCGCGGGGACCTGGAGGAGCAGGAGCAGCGGAGCGTGGAGCAGCGCGGCGATCGCGGTGATGATCGCCCAGAGGCGCAGGCGCGCGCCCGGGGACGGGACGGGGGAGGGGGTCTCGGACATGGGTGCTCCTGCGGTCGCGACCGGTGCGGAGGAGGCAGGAGCTCCCCGTGCCGGCCCCCACCGGATGCTCCGCCCGCATCCTCCCACGGCGCCGCCCGCTGCCCCCGGTCATGGGAGCATGTGCCGGTGACCTCCGCCGACAGCAGCCCTGAGCCCGCCGCTCGCCCCGCCGCCCCCTCCGGCCCCCTTCTGGAGCCTTCCGCGCATCCCGGACGGGAGAGCACCGGCTTCGCGGTCACCGCCCGCCACGGCGAGAAGGCCCGCGCCGGGGTGATCACCACCCCGCACGGAGAGATCGCGACCCCCGCCTTCGTGCCGGTCGGCACCAAGGCCACGGTCAAGGCGGTGCTGCCCGAGTCGATGGCGGACCTCGGCGCCCAGGCGCTGCTCGCCAATGCCTACCACCTCTACCTCCAGCCCGGCCACGACCTCGTGGACGAGGCGGGCGGGCTCGGCGCCTTCATGAACTGGCCCGGCCCCACCTACACCGACTCCGGCGGCTTCCAGGTGATGAGCCTCGGCGCCGGCTTCCGCAAGGTGCTCTCCTCCGAGTTCTCCGGCGGGGAGAAGGCCCGTACCGCCTCCGGCGAGGACGACGCGGTCGCCGAGGGGAAGGAGCGCCTCGCCCACGTCGACGACGACGGGGTCACCTTCCGCTCCTTCATCAACGGCGACGAGCACCGCTTCACCCCCGAGGTCTCGATGCAGATCCAGCACGGCCTCGGCGCGGACATCATGTTCGCCTTCGACGAGCTCACCACCCTGATGAACTCCCGCGGCTACCAGGAGCGGGCGCTCGAGCGCACCCGGCTGTGGGCGCTGCGCTGCCTGGCCGAGCACGCCCGGCTCACGGCCGAGCGCACCCACCGCCCCTATCAGCAGCTGTGGGGCGTCATCCAGGGCGCCCAGTACGAGGACCTCCGCCGGCAGGCCGCCCGGGATCTCGGGGCGATGGACGTGGAGGGCTGGTCCTTCGACGGCTTCGGGATCGGCGGGGCGCTCGAGAAGGAGAACCTCGGCACGATCGTGGGCTGGGTGACCGACGAGCTGCCCGAGGACCGGCCCCGCCACCTGCTCGGCATCAGCGAGGTGGACGACCTGTTCACCGCGATCGCCGCGGGCGCGGACACCTTCGACTGCGTCTCGCCCTCGCGCGTGGCCCGCAACAGCGCCGTCTACACCCGCACCGGCCGCGTGAACCTCACCGGCGCCCGCTACCGGCGGCAGTTCTCCCCGATCGACGAGACGTGCGACTGCTACACCTGCACCCACTACACCGCGGCCTACGTCCACCACCTGTTCCGGGCCAAGGAGATGCTCTCCTCGACCCTGTGCACGATCCACAATGAGCGCTTCGTGGTGCGCCTGGTCGACGAGATCCGGGCCGCGCTCGGCACCGGCGACTTCGACGCGCTGCGCGAGGAGCGCACCGGCGCCTACTACGGCTCGCCGCGGTGACCCGGCGGTGAGCGAGGACGCCGCGGGGGATGACCGGGCAGGGACGAGGCGTGGTGACGGCCTCGACCCGGTCCTGGCGCTCGGCGTGGCGGTCGTGCTCGCGGCGTTCGCCGGGGTGGCCGCGCTGCTCGCCGGGCACCTGCTGCTGGGCTGGCTGCGCCTGCTCGCGGGAGTCCTCGCGGGCGGCGCGCTCGGCGCCGCGATCCTCGCCCTGCCGGGCGCCCGCCCCGGGCCCCGGGCCCGTCGGGTGATGGCCCTCGGCCTCGCGCTGGTGCTCGCCGCGGCGCTGACCCTCCCGGCCGTGCGCGCCGCCCGCCCCGACGACCTCGCGGAGCGGGCGAGCACGCGGATCGCGCCGCTCGCGGAGGGGGACGCGGTCGCCTCGGTCCCCGTCGCCGGCTCCCCGGTGCTGGTGCGCCGGGCCGACGGCTCCGCGCAGCTGCTCACCCCCGGTGCGGGCGCGGTTCAGCTCGAGACGGTCCCGGGGGACGTGCTCGCGCTCTCCGCCGACGGGACCCGCCTGGTGCAGGTCAGCGCGGGGGTCACCCGGGTGACGGAGATCGACCCCGCCTCCGACGGTCTCCTGCAGCGCTGGTCCGAGGTCGCCGGCGAGCCGCTCGCGCTCGCGGGGGACGTGCTCGTGGTGCGGGCCTGTGCGGAGGGAGTCTGCCGGATCAGCGGCGTCGACCTCGAGGCCCCCACCGAGCCGCTGTGGACCGTGACCGGTGGCGCGGCGGACGCTGCGGACGGGGCGGGCGGTGAGGCGTCGCGCGGCCCGGACCCCGTCGGGGTCAGCGTGCCCGCCCGGCCGGACGCCCCCGCCGGACTCCTCGACGCCGTGACCGCCACGGGTGTGCTCGGCGACGTGCCGCTGCACGCCGATCCGGTGCAGGGCTGGGTCCAGCTCGACCCCGCGACCGGCTTCCCCGTCGGCCAGGTGCTCGCCACCCCGGACCAGGACTGCCGGATCGCCGCGACCACCCCGGCGCCCGCCCCCGCCTCGCTGGAGGAGGACGCGCCGGTCGTGCTGACCGCCTGCTCCGCGGAGGACGGAGCGCTCACGGTCACCGCCTTCCGCCATGGCTCCGTGCTGTGGACCTCGGACCCCTCCCCGGCGGGCGACTGGGAGGTGCGGCTCGAGGACGGCCGGGTGCTCGCGACCGGCACCGAGGCGGGCACCGACGTGGCCGGCGAGATCGTCGCCTCCGCGGAGCGGGCCGCCTGGACCGCGCCCGGCGGCGAGGCGGCGGGAGAGATCCTCACCCCCGTCGCCCGGATCGGCCTCGACGGCTCCCGCATGGTGCTCGCCAACGACGCCTCGCAGCTCGTCGCCCACGACCTCGCGACCGGGGAGAACACCTGGACCGCCCCGCTCCTGGGGGATCCGCGCGCCCTGCGCGGCGGCCTCGGCGCCGGGAGCGTCGTCGTCCTCGAGCGACTGCCCCGCGAGCGGGCCCTCGACCCGCGCCCCCTGCAGCGCCTGCGCGTGCTCGACGCCGCGAGCGGCCAGGAGCTGCTCTCCCTGCGCACCGCCGCGGAGATCACTGACGTGCAGCCCGTGGGCGGCGGCCGGGCCATGGTGACGACCGACGGGAGCACCCTCCTGCTCGGCGGCTGAGGATGCTCCCGTCGGGGGCTGCGGTGCCGGCGGCACCGCGGGGGTGGGTTCTCAGGCGGTCTGCGCGGCCGCGCGGCGGATCATCATCAGGCCCACCACGAGCGCGACGACCACCAGCAGCCAGTGCAGCAGCTGCAGGATCAGGACGACCACGGAGCCGGCGACGGACTCGGTCACGGCGTTCTGCGCGAACACCAGGATCAGGTACGCGAACCAGGAGAGCACCAGGGTCCCCGCGATCACGAAGGCGCCGATCCGGGCCCGGCCGGAGGACTGCACCCCCACCATGATCGAGAGCACCAGGACGGCGAGGGTGACCAGGACGACCACGCCCAGGAGCAGGAACAGCAGGATCACCCCGATGCCCGCGACCGCCATGGTGCCGTCATAGCCCAGGCCCGCACCCGAGGAGAATCCGACAGCGAAGCCGAGGATGACGGCGCCGACGACGACCAGCGTGCGCAGCACGAGCAGCGTGATCACCGAGATGTTCAGCCACTTGCGCAGGCCCGGGCTCGCGCCGGAGGTCGCGGCGGGAGCGGTCCCCGGGTAGCCACCGGGAGCGGACGCGGAGCCCGCGTAGCCGCCCATCGGCGCGGCCGACTGCTGCGGCGCGGGCGGGGGCGAGGCCTGGCCCCAGGCGGGAGCCGGGCTCGCCGCCGGTGCGGAGGGCTGCCCCCAGGCCGGAGCCGGGCTCGCCTGCGGGGCGGGTGCCGGCTGCCCCCAGGCCGGCGCCTGCTGGGCTTGCTGGCCCGGCTGGTCCTGCTCGTGCGGCTGTCCCGATCCCTGCGGCGGGGGCGGCGGAGCGCCCCACTGCTGCTGTCCATCCCCTGCTCCGTACCCCTGCGACATGCTGCTCCCTCGAGACCGCGCCGATCGGGAGTGACCGGCGTCGGCCCCCAGGCTATCGGTCCCGAGGGAGCGGGCCTCAGCCGCGGCGGGGGGCGAGGTGGAAGGAGAAGGTCTCCTCCCGCGGCGAGAGCACGTACTGCGGCAGCGGGATCGGGCCGCACGCCGCGGAGCCGACGCCCTGCAGCGCCGCCGACAGCGTCACCCAGGTGCGGCCGTCGGCGCTCAGCGCGCCGTCGTGGTCCGTCGCATCGAGCTCGGCCGTGGACCACGGGCGGACCGCGAGTCCCAGGCCCTGCGGGGCGCGCAGCTCGAGACCGCCGTCCGCGCCGGTCAGCGCGGCCCGGACCACGCCCGCCCGGTTGCCGTTCTCCTGCGGGAAGACGTACGGCACCTGCAGGTCCGCGACGCTCGAGCGGTACGTGCCGAAAGTGGTGCCGCCGCCGGTGTCCGGATAGGACTCGTGCGGGCCGTAGCCGTCGTACTCGACCTCGCCCGGCGCGCCGGAGAGCGCGAGAGTCCAGCCGATCCGCGGCATCGGCAGGTCCTCGCGCCAGGTCGACGAGGGGGTGATCGTCACCGTGACCTCGACGGCGTCGGCATCCCCGCGCCAGCGCTCGAGGACGTCGGCGCCGATCGCGCTGCCGTCGAGGCCGAGGCGGGTGCGGATCACCAGCTCCTCGCCGTCGGCGGCGATGTCGACCAGCCGCCGACGCGCCACGTCCAGCCCGATCCGCTTCCAGCGCGCCTCGAGCGGGTAGCGGGTGCGGGCACGCTCGTTGTCGACCGGGGCCCGGTAGAGGTCCGCGTAGGAGTGCTCGACCGCGAGGTCCCCGAGGGCGACGAGGCGCCCCAGGTCGTCGAAGCGGGCGGGGCCCAGCGACCACGAGCCGTCCTCCGCCGGCACAGGGGCGACGGCCGGTGCGGGGGCCGGGGCGGACTCGGCGGCGAGTCGCTCGGCGTCCACGTGGTCCGCGGCGACGATGAGATGTCCGGCGGGCAGCGGGCCCTCCGGCTCCCGCTGCAGGACGCGCACCACGACGGCGGCCGACGCCTCGCCGGGCAGGGCCACGTCCGCCTCCGCGCCCGGGGCGATCGCGGGCAGCTCGAGCGGGGTCCAGCTGCGCTGGCCGTCGCGTGAGACCTCGGCCCGCAGGTGGGCGAGGTCGCGGAAGGCGTAGCGGTTGCGGATCCGCACCCGGTCCGGCGCGACCGAGAGGCCGACGGGGGAGTAGTGGTGCTTCGCGTCGAGCAGCGCGGGCGAGGGGGTGCGGTCGGGGAGCACGAGGCCGTCGGCCACGAAGTTGCCGTCGTGCAGGCGCTCGCCGAAGTCGCCGCCGTAGCCGTAGATCTCGTTCCCGTCGGCGTCGGTGGTGACGAGGCCGTGGTCGATCCACTCCCAGATGAAGCCGCCATGCAGCGCGGGATAGCGCTCAGTGAGCTCCATGTACTCCTTCAGCGAGCCCGCGCCGTTGCCCATGGCGTGCGCGAACTCGATCCACAGGAAGGGCTTCTTGAGCGCTGGCGGATCCGTGAAGTGGCCGTCGGGGACGTCGAGCGCGAAGCCGCGCAGCATGTCGGTGAGCTTCTGCTGGTACTCCTCGCTCAGCGCGCGGCGACCGATCTGCTCGGACTCGTCGACGGTCGAGTACATGAGCGAGAAGACGTCGACGTACTCGGCGGCGTAGTCCTGCTCGTAGATCACCGGGCGGGTCGGATCGGTCTCGCGCACCGCGGCCACCATCGCCTCGGTGACCGGACCGGAGGCCGCCTCGTTGCCGATCGACCACAGGACGATCGAGGCGTGGTTGCGGTCGCGGCGGACGAAGCGGCGGCTGCGCTCCTCGAGCGACTCCCGGAACAGCGGATTGCGGGCAGGACCCTCCGCGGCGCCCGAGCCGTCCTCCCCCCACGTCGAGTCGGCGTGGAAGCCGTGGGTCTCGAAGTCGCCCTCGCAGATCACGTACAGGCCCAGCTCGTCGCACACGTCGAGGAAGCGCTGGTGCGGCGGGTAGTGGGAGGTGCGTACGGCGTTCAGGTTGTGCTGCTTCATGAGCTGCACGTCGAGGTCCTGGTTCGCGAGGTGCTGGGTGCGGCCGACGACCGGGTCCGCCTCGTGGCGGTTCACGCCGCGGAAGACGATCCGCTCGCCGTTGACCCGGAAGATGTCGCCGTCGATCTCGACGCGGCGGAAGCCGAGGCGGAGGGTGACGGTCTCCGCGCCGTCGGCGGTGGTGACGGTCGCGTCGTAGAGCGTCGGCGTCTCGGCGCTCCACGGGTCGACGGCACCGACGGCGATCGCCGTGCCGTCGGCCGCGGCCTCGAGGCCGAGCGCGGGCACCCGGATCGTCGCGGGGACCAGCTCGCCGTCGGCCCCGTAGGCGGACGCGGTGAGGAGGCCCTCCCCGATCGCGGGGTCGAAGTCCGCGTGGGTGACGAGGTCGTGGATCCCGCCGGCGGGGCGCAGCAGCAGGTCGACGCTGCGGAAGATCCCCGAGGCCCACCACATGTCCTGGTCCTCGACATAGGTGTTGACCGACCACTGCACGACCCGTACGTCGAGGCGGTGGCCGCCCTCGGGGGCAGGCGCGGCGAGCGCGTCCGTGACGTCGAACTCCTGGGTGAGGCGGGAGCCGGCGGTCACGCCGATCTCCGCGCCGTCGATCCAGACCTTGGCCGCGGAGTCCACGCCCTGGAAGCGCAGCAGGATCCGGGCACCGGCGGCGAGCTGCTCCGCCCACTCGGCGGGGACGGGGAGCGTGCGCGAGTAGTGGCCGGTCGGGTTCTCGTCCGGCACGTGCGGCACGTCGCGCGGGATGGGGTAGATGACGTTGGTGTACTGCGGGGCGCCGTAGCCCTGCAGCTGCCACAGTCCCGGCACCTCGACCGGGGCGGGCTCGCCGAGGCCCGTGCCGTCGGCCCGCTGGCCGTAGCGGAAGTCCCAGGTGCCGTCGAGGGAGAGCACGGGCGCGTCGGTGCTCAGGTGGGCGCGTCCGGCCAGGCGGTTGCGACCGGCCGGCAGCTCCTCCCACCAGCGGTCGGTGCGGTCTGAGGTCGGGAGGGATGTGCTCATCGGTGAGTCTCCTGGCAGGCGCGAGGCGTGAACGTTCACGGATGAGTGTATCGGGGGATGGGGCGGCGCGCACCGGACCTGGCCGACGGTCCCGGTCCCGCGCCTCTCCTCAGGTCCCGCCGCTTCCGTCCCGCTCCGGTCCCGCGTCGCCCGGTCCCGCGCCGCCGAGTGCTGCATCTGGACCGCTTCGCCCCAGCCGCGCCGGTCTCGCGCTGCCGAGTGCTGCATTTGGACCGCCTCGGGGCCGTGGGGACGGTCCTAAGGCAGCACTCGGCGTGAGTGCGCGGCGGGGCCTGGCCACTTGGCGAGGGCCTGGGCGTGAGGCGAGGGCCTGAGCACGGGGCGGGGCGTGGCCACGAGGCCGGCCGGCACCTCGCCGCGGCGCCGTGCCACGACGCGCCGCCGCGCCTGGCTAGACTCGCTCCTCGTGACCACGACCGAGCCGAACCGGTGGACCGACCGCCGCAGCGACGCCGTGTCCGCGCGCAAGGAGGCCTACGAGCAGCTGCGTCGGGCCAGCACCTGGCGCTTGCTCGCCGCGACCAAGGCACCCGCCGTCCTCGCGATCCTGCAGGCCACCTTCCCCGCGGGCGACCGGCGCCTGCCGCGCAGCGAGCTCATCGCCCGCGTCGGCGCGCATCTCGCGCTGCTGCACGACGAGGACGAGCACCGGGCCGACGGCGCCGGCATCGAGGAGGACTCCGACCTCGGGGAGGGCCGCGCCGGGCGCAGCGCCGCCGAGTACGTCGACGGCTGGGTCCGCGAGGGCTACCTGACCCGTCGCGACGACCCGCAGCGCACCGAGACCACCTTCGAGCCGTCCCCGGCCACGATCGACGCGATCCAGTTCATCGCGTCCCTCGAGGAGCATCGGCCCACCACCACCGAGTCGCGCCTGCAGCTCGTCGTGCAGCAGTTCGAGCGGCTCGCCGAGGAGACCGAGACCGACCGGGATGTGCGCCTGGCCGACCTGCAGCGCCGCCGCGAGAGCATCGAGCGGGAGATTCGCGACCTCGCCGAGGGCGAGCTGATGCTGCCCAGCCCCGAGGCCTCCGTCGACCGCCTGCGGGACATCCTGCAGATCGCGGCCGAGCTCTCGGGGGACTTCCTCCAGTACCGCGAGGACCTGCGCGGCGTCGACCTGCACCTGCGCGAGCAGATCCTCTCCCCGGAGTCCTCGCGCGGCGAGATCCTCGAGCAGCTCCTCGCGGGCGACGACCTGCTGGGGCAGTCCACCGTGGGCCGCACCTTCACCGCGTTCTTCCGGATGCTCAACGACCCGGTGCAGACCCGCACCACCCAGGACCTCGTCGACCGGCTCCTCGAGCGTGACTTCGCCCGCTCCCTCGGCCGGGCCGAGCGGGAGAGGCTCGCGAACGTCTTCAGCGACCTCTACGAGCCGGCGCAGGAGGTGCTCGACGTCAAGACCGAGCTCTACCGCTCGCTGGCCCGCTTCGTGCGCTCCCAGGATTTCCGCCAGCACCGCGTGTTGCTCGAGGCGCTCCAGGAGGCGCAGGGCGTGGCCCTCGCGCAGAAGGACGAGGTGTCCACGCGGGCGCCCTTCGGCCTCGAGCTCGACCTCTCGCGGGTGCGGCTGTCCTCCGTCGCCCAGCACCGGCTCAAGGACCCCACCGATCCCGGCGCGCCCGCCGAGGCAGAGGTGCACGATGCGACCTCGCTCAGCGTCGAGGTGCTCGCCGACCTGGTCCGCACCAACGACATCGACCTCGTCGGCCTCACCTCCCATGTCAACGACGTCCGCGGCCGCGCGGGCCAGGCGTCGATCGGCGAGGTGCTGCGGGAGCGGCCGGCCGAGCAGGGCCTCGCGAGCGTGATCGGACTGATGTTCCTGGCCACCTCCCACGCCCAGGAGCGCGAGGGGTCCACCGAGATCGTCACCTGGCGCGAGCTGGACGGACGCGACTACGCGGCGCGGATCCCCGCCTACTACTTCTTGGACGACCTGCCCGTGGAGTGAGCGGGCGGGGTCGAGATCGACTCAGCCTCAGCCTCAGCCGCGGCCTCAGCCTCAGCCGCGGCCTCAGCCTCGGCCGTGGTCTCGAGTTCCGCGAGCGCGGGTGCGGCGTCGGCGCGCAGCTGCTCGAGATCCGCGCCGTAGCGGCTCATCCGGCATCCCAGCCCGTTGGGCTTCAGCTCGATGCCCTCCCGCTCCCAGTGGGGGAGCGCCCGGGCCAGCAGCGGATGGTCGCCGTAGCTGTTCGTCACCCTCCACCACGGCACCGAGGAGCCCCAGGTACCCATGATCCGGCCCACGAGCCGCGGCCCCACGCCGACGATCGCGCCCACCTCGCCGTAGGCGACCACGCGCCCGACGGGGATCGCCTCGACCACGCGCAGCACGCGCTCGACGGTGAGGTCGTCCATGCGGGTGCGCGGCCCGGGGGAGTGCGCGCGGGGAGCAGGGTCGGCGGGCATGCCGGTCAGTGTGGCACGGGCGCGCACGCGACGAGAGGCGCCGACGGCAGGTCGTCCCTGACCCCGGCGCCCCTCGTCGTCAGGTCGCTCCGCCGCGGTCAGCGACGGGGCTGCTCGCCGTCCTCCGGCGGGACGATGCCGTCCTCGGTCCCATCCGGGCCCTTGGGGGCGCGGAACTCGGGGTCGGCCGACGCGCGGTCGCGGGACGTGTGATCGCGGTCCGCGTAGCCCTCCTCCGCCTGGCGGACCTCCACGGGTTCGGCACCGTACTGGCCGTCGCCATAGGGCGAGGGACGCGTGCCCTCGTGTGCCGGCCGCATGTCCTGCCCCTCGGTCGACTCGAGGCGGTCGAACGCCGAGGTCCCGCCGTCCTGCTCCTCCGGGGGCATGCCGCGGTGCCGGGGGGCGGGGCGGTCCGTCTGCCCCTCCTCGCCGACGGCCGACGTGCCCGCCGCGGCGGGCGTCCCGGCACCGTGGTGCTCGGGGCCGTCGGGGCTCCCGACGTGCTCCTCGCGGGAGTCGGTGCGCTGCTCGTCGCGGACTCGGTCCTGGGCGTGCAGATCGCCCTGCGTGTCGCGAACGACATCGGGGTTGTCGGCCGCGGAGCCGACCCACGGGCCGTCGTCCCGGCGATCGACGGGGCGGTCCCCGGTCACGCCGTCGCGCGTCACGCCGTCGTCCTGTCGTGCATCGGGGCGACCGTCACGACGGTCTGCGGAGTCTGCGGCAGCGGCACCCCCGACGGCGCCCGCCCCGGCGGCCGATCCGGCGCCGTGACGCTGACGGTCGGCACGGTCGGCACGGTCGGCACGGTCGGCATGGTCGGTGCCGTCGTCGCCGCGTCCGAGGTCGTCCCGGCGTCCGAGGTCCTCGTCGCGGGCAGGAACCTCCTCGCGCGGATCGCCGCGGTGGCCTCCGGCGGGGTGCTCCTCGGCGTGCTGATCACCGCGGTGCGCGGCCTCTCGGTCGGCGCGGTCCTCGGACCGCTCCTCGTGCGTCGCCGCGGCGGCACCGCCTGCGATCGCGGCCCCGGCGCCCGCTCCGGCCGCGGTGCCCGCTCCGGAGGTGCCGGCGGTGCCGCGCTGCTCGGGATCGGGAGTACCGGGATCGGGAGTGTCGGGGTCGAGCCGGTCGGCCTCGGCGAGCCGCTCCTGCACCGAGGAGCGGTCCTTCTCCACGGCGGCGCGCTGCTCCTCGGCCTCGGCGCGGCGGCGCTCCGCCGCGATCTGCTCCTGCTCGGCCTCCTTGACCTTGCGCTCGGCCTCCAGACGGGCGCGATCGGCCTCGAGCTCGGTCTCGCGGGCGGCGAGATCACGATCCTGAACGGCCTTCTCCTGTGCTCGCGCCTCGTCGCGCAGCTCGGCGGCGCGTTGGCGGTCCGCCGCCTGCTGGGCCTCGCGCCGCTTCCGGGCACCGAGCAGGCCGAGCACGACGGCCAGGACGATCACGAGGATCACCACCACGACCAGGACGATGATGAGAAGAATGGGAATGTCGGACATGGTCGCTCCTTGCCGTCGGTCCCCGGCCCATCCGGGTCGGGGAGGCATCATGGGATGCCCCTGCATTCCACCAAACACCGTCGCCGTGGTCACGGCTTTCGGGGAAATCGACCGGGGGCGAGCCTCGGCGGGGCGGTGCGCGCCGGTAGGGTAGGGAGCCGTGACGAGCACCGGAATCCGCCCCGACAGCGATGCGCAGGACCAGCTGCAGCAGGTCGATGCCGCCCCCACCGCCCCCGGCTCGACCCTGGTCGACGAGTCGCGCCGCGTCCTGGTGCACCTCCTGCAGGGCCCCTATCTCGACGGACGCCGCGACCCCACCCGCTACGCGCAGCTGCTGCGCGACCGGGCCGCGCTCGAGCGTCGCCTCGAGGACCTCTTCCTCGAGCTCGTCGTCGACGACGACGCCCAGGTCGCCTTCGTGCGGCAGAGCGAGGACGATCCCGACGCCCCGAAGCTGCTGCGCCGCCTGACGGGCCTGAACCGGCTGGACTCGGTGCTGCTGCTGGTGCTGCGTCAGATGCTGCTGACCCAGTCCTCCCGCGGTCAGCGCACCGTCGTCTCCGAGGCAGAGCTGCAGCAGGCGCTCGCCGCCTACCGCCGCACCACCTCGACCGACGAGGCCGGTTTCGCCAAGGAGGTGCGGGCCGCGATCGCGAAGCTGCAGCGCGCGGGGCTGCTCGACGAGCAGGGCGACGACTACGAGGTCTCCCCGGTGCTGCGCCTGATGATCGGGCCCGACACGGCGCGCGAGTTCATCGAGCTGTACCGCCAGGCAGGCGTCGGCGGCCTCGAGGACCCGGCGGATGCCGACGCGGCCGACGAGGACGGCGCGCAGGACTGACGCGCCGTCGCTGCTGCCGTCGTGCCCCGGTGCCACCCGCCGCGGCGCGCCGTCGCCGACGTGATCCGCGCCGCATCGGCGCCCAGCAATTGAGCAACGTCGTTCGCGCGTAATAAGGTCAGGCTTGCCTCACCCCCGCTCCCGGGGGTCCGTCGACAAGGACAGCCATGACCCCGTCCCTCTCGCGCCGCTCCGTGGTGCTCACCGCTCTCGCCCTGCCCGCGCTCGCCGCCTGCAGCCCCGACGGCGGCTCCACGACCGGCTCCGCTGCGTCCGATGCAGGGTCCGATGCGGGCTCCGCCGCGAGCGGATCCTTCCCCGTGACGGTCGAGCACCTCTACGGGACCACCGAGATCGCCGCGGCGCCGACCCGCATCGCGACCGTCTCCTGGGTCAACGGCGACACCGTCCTGGCGCTGGGCGTCGTCCCCGTCGGCCTGCCGCTGGTCGAGTGGGGCGGCAACGCCAACTCCTCCACCGACTGGAACGACGCGAAGCTCGAGGAGCTCGGCGCCGCCTGGGGCGGCGAGAACGCTCCCACCACGTACTCCGAGGCCGACGGCGTCAACACCGACGAGATCGCCGCGCTCACCCCCGACCTCATCGTCGCCGCCTACTCGGGCCTCACCGAGGAGGAGTACGCGACCCTCTCCAAGATCGCCCCCACCATCGGCCCCCTCGCGGCGAACTACACCGCCTCCTGGGAGGACGTCCTCACCGCCGTCGGCGCCGCGACCGGCCGCAGCGAGGAGGCCAGCGCGCTCGTCGACCAGCTCACCGCTGATCTCGCGGCCGTCGGCGAGGAGAACCCGGAGGTCGCCGACTCGACCTTCATCGCCGGCAACCTCTCGCTGTCCGACCACCTGATCTCGATCTACTCGGGCGACGACACCCGCCCCCGCTTCTTCACGGCGCTGGGCATGACCCAGGCCGAGGTGGTCACCGAGAACACCGCCGACGAGAGCACCTTCTACTTCGAGTGGTCCGCCGAGCGCGCCGACGAGCTCGTCTCCGACGTCTTCTACACCTGGGCCGCCGCCGGCGACACCGTCGAGACCTTCCAGCAGGACTCGCTCTTCTCCACCATCCCCGCGGTCGCCTCCGGCGCGCTGGTGCTCACAGCCGACGACCACCAGACCCTGTCGGTCTCCGCGGCGAGCGCCCTGAGCATCCCGTGGGCGCTCGAGAACGTCGTCCCCTCGGTGGTCGAGGCCGCGAAGACCGCGCGGGCCTGAGCCTGTGCCCTCCCGCGCCACCGCACTCGCGATCGCCGGCTGCCTCGTGCTGCTGGCGATCGCGTGCGCGCTGTCGCTCCTGGTCGGGGCGCGGTCCATGCCGCCGGGCGCTGCCTGGCAGGCCCTCGTCGCCTTCGACGCGGACAGCGCCGACCACGCCGTGGTGCTCTCGCGCCTCCAGCGCACCCTCACCGGCCTCGCGGTCGGCGTCGCCCTGGCCCTCGCCGGGGCCGCCCTGCAGGGCATGACCCGCAACCCCCTCGCCGATCCCGGGATCCTGGGCCTGAACGCGGGGGCCGCCGCGGTGGTCGCCCTCAGCGTCTACGTGCTGTCGATCTCCCGGGTCGCCGAGTTCATGGTCGCCGGCTTCGTCGGGGCCGCGCTCGCCGCCGTCGTGGTCTACGCGATCGCTGCCGCGAGCCGCAGCGGGGCGACCCCCGTGACCCTCGCGATCGCGGGCGCCGCGGTCACCGCGGGCCTCGGCTCGGTGGTCCACGGCCTCGTGCTCCTGGACCAGGGGGCGCTGGACCGCATGCGCATCTGGCAGGTCGGCACGCTCGGTGCGCGGGACCTCGGGGACCTCGCTGCCGTCGCCCCGGCCCTGGTGCTCGGCGCGGCGATCGTGCTGCTCGGCGCCCGCGCCCTCAACGCCCTCGCGCTCGGGGACGACGCCGCGACCGGCCTCGGCGTCCATGTCGGCAGGGTGCGCGTGCTGCTCGGCATCGGGATCGTGCTGCTGGTCGGGGCGGCCGTCTCGCTCGCCGGCCCGATCGGTTTCCTCGGCCTCGTCGTCCCGCACGCGGTCCGTCTCGTGGTCGGTTCCGACCACCGCCGGCTGCTGCCGCTCAGCGCGGTCGCGGGGCCGACGGTGCTGCTGCTCGCCGATGTCGTCGGTCGCGTCATCGCCCCGCCCGCGGAGGTGCAGGTGGGCGTGATGACCGCGCTGCTGGGCGTGCCCGTCTTCCTGGTCCTGATCCGCACCCGGAAGCGGGTCTCGCTGTGACCGCCGCCGCCTCCGCCGCGCGGCCCCGGCGCCGCGCCCTGCTGCTGGGCGCGGGACTGTTCGCCGCCGTGCTCGCCCTGATCGTGGCCCGCGTGCTGCTGGGCACCCCCTTCGTCTACGCCGATCTCGCGGTGCGGGTGCTGCTCGGGGAGGACGTGCCCGGAGTGTCCTTCATCGTGCTCGACGACCGGCTCCCGGCCGCGCTGCTCGGCGTGCTCGCGGGCGCCTCCTTCGGGCTCTCCGGCACCGTCTTCCAGACCCTGCTGCGCAATCCGCTCGCGAGCCCCGACGTGATCGGGGTGAGCCTCGGCTCCTCCGCCGCCGCGGTGTTCGCCCTCGCCGTCCTCGACGCGCAGGGCCTGACCCTCTTCTGGTGGACCCTGCTCGGCGGGCTCGCCACCGCGCTGCTGGTGCTGTGGGTCGCACGCGCCCACCGGGCCGGCGGCGCGGGCGCCGGCGGGGCCGGGGCCGTCGACGACCGCTTCGTGCTCGTCGGCATCGGCGTGGCCGCCGCGCTCACCGCGCTCATCCAGTACCTGCTCAGCCGCCTGCCGACGCAGCGAGCGGGAGATGCGATGCACTGGCTCGTCGGCTCGCTCTCCGGGGCCACCTGGCCGCGCCTCGCGGTGCTCGCCGGGGCCCTCTGCGTGCTCGTGCCGCTGCTCGCCCTGCTGCTCGGCCGACTGCGGATCCTGCAGCTCGGCGACGACACCGCCACGAGCCTCGGCCTGCCGGTCCCCGCGACCCGCGTCGCCCTGGTCGTCGTCGGCGTGCTGCTCTCCGCCCTGCCGGTCGCGGTCGCCGGACCCCTCGCCTTCGTCGCGTTCCTCTCCGGGCCGATCGCCCGGATGCTCGCGGGGAGGCCCAGCGTGCCGCTCGCGGCGCTCGTCGGGGCGGTGCTCGTGCTCGCGGCCGACGTCGCCGGGCAGAACCTCGTCGGCCGTATCGACCTCGCGGCCGGCGTCATCACGGGAGCGCTCGGAGCGCCGTTCCTGCTCTGGATGCTCGTGCGCTCCGCCGCCGGATCGGGAAGGTGATCCCATGGCCCAGCTGACCGCCCGCTCCCTCCACCTCGCCTACGACCGCCGCGTCATCGTCGAGGACCTCGACCTCACCCTGCCCGAGGGGCGGGTGACGATGATCGTCGGCGCCAACGGGTCGGGGAAGTCGACCCTGCTGCGCGGGCTCTCGCGCCTGCTGCCGCCCCGCGGCGGACAGGTGCTGCTCGACGGCGCCGACATCCACGCCCTCCGCGGCAAGGACCTCGCCCGGCGGCTGGGCCTGCTGCCCCAGTCGCCGATCGCCCCCGACGGTGTGACCGTTCGCGAGCTCGTCACCCGCGGCCGCTACCCCCACCAGGGGCTGTTCCCGCAGTGGACGACGGAGGACGAGCAGGCCGTCGCCGAGGCCCTCGAGGTGACCCGCACCGCCGAGCTCTCCGGACGGCTGCTCGACGAGCTCTCCGGCGGCCAGCGCCAGCGCGTGTGGATCGCCATGGCCCTCGCCCAGCGCACCGACGTGCTCCTGCTCGACGAGCCGACCACCTTCCTCGACGTGACCCATCAGCTCGAGGTGCTCGACGTGGTCCGGGAACTGAACCGGACGCGCGGCACGACCGTGGGCATCGTCCTGCACGACCTCAACCTCGCCGCGCGCTACGCCGACCACCTGGTCGCCGTCGCGGGCGGCGCGATCCACTCCCAGGGCAGCCCGCGCGCGGTGATCACCGCGCCGATGGTGCGCGAAGTCTTCGCGCTCGACGCCCTGATCACGCCCGACCCCGTCACGGGCACCCCGATGGTGCTGCCGCTCGCCCGCGGCGCTGTCACCGCCCTCGACTCCGACCCCGAGGAGCGCACCATGACTACCACCGCCACCGCCACGCAGGACCGCGCCGACCAGGACGCCCCCGGTGCCGACGCCGCCCCGGAGGGCGGGGAGGAGCAGGGCGCGGAGGAGCAGAGCGGGCTGCTGCCCGCGATCGAGGCGAGTCCGCAGCTGGCCTTCCCGCTCACCGTCGGCGCCCGCCGCATGGTGGGCCGGAATCTCGTGCGGCTCACCCTCACCGGCCCGCACCTGCGCCACTTCGGGGTGAACGGGCCGCTGCTCGACCTGCGCGTGAAGCTGATCATCCCGGGGCCTGCGGCGCGCTCGGACCTCTTCGCGGCGCTGCGCCCCGAGGCGCTCGCCGATCCCGACCGCTTCGACGGCTGGTACCGCGACTGGTTGCAGGTCGACCCGGCCGAGCGCGGATGGATGCGCACCTACTCGATCCGCGAACTGCGCGGTGC
Source organism: Brachybacterium sp. J153 (assembly GCF_036311905.1). Taxonomy (NCBI): domain Bacteria; kingdom Bacillati; phylum Actinomycetota; class Actinomycetes; order Micrococcales; family Dermabacteraceae; genus Brachybacterium; species Brachybacterium sp. J153. The sequence continues at coordinate 117,956 of NZ_JAZDCH010000010.1, forward strand.
GGGGCATCCGGGCAACCTCGGCCCCGATCCCGAGCTCGACCTCGACATGGTGCTGCACCTCGAGCAGCCCGAGGTCCCGGGCCGCGGGGTGGCGGCGCGCTGGGCCGCGTCCGCGCAGGTGGGCGACGAGATCACCCTGCTCGGCCCGAACCGCCACCTGCTCGGCCCGGACTACCCGGGCATCGAGTTCCGTCCCGGCACCGCGCGGCGCCTGCTGCTCGCCGGGGACGAGACGGCGCTCCCCGCGATCTGCGCGATCCTCGAGTCGCTGCCGGAGAGCTTCACCGGTCACGCGCTGATCGAGGTCCCGCACGAGGACGACGCGCAGCGGGTGCTCACCCGCTCGGGCGTCGAGATCTCGTGGCTCGCCCGGGGCGACGCCCCGCACGGCACGCTGCTGGACCCCGCGGTGCGGACCCTCCTCGAGGAGCGGCCGGAGCTGTGTCAGGACTGCTCGGTGGGCCCGGCCCGGGCCGGGGAGGCCTTCGAGGAGGTCGACCCCGACGCGGTGATCCTCTGGGAGACCACCGAGGGTGTGGGCCCGTTCTACGCCTGGCTCGCCGGGGAGGCGAAGGTTATCACCACGTTGCGGCGTCACCTCGTCAAGGAGCTCGGGGTGGACCGGAAGCAGGTCTCCTTCATGGGCTACTGGCGCGTGGGGCGTGCCGAAGGCTGATCGGGAACCACGCCCGACCCCCGAAGGCCGCCCACCCCACCCCACCCCCGAAGCCCACCGGTTACCGACGGGTCATGTGCAGTGGTGTTCCTGGAGGGGAACGGAGATGCACATGACTTCTCGGTCACCATGTGTGGCGCGCTCCGGCGGGAGCTCGCGTGCTCATAGGGCGGGGGCGGGCTCCAGCAGGGCGTCCATCGCCGCGCGCAGGGTGACCTCGAGCGGGGTGTGATCCTCACCGAGCAGAGTGCGGGCGTCGCGGTCGTCCATCAGCCACGGGCTTGTGAACTGGTAGGTCGCCTCCGCGAGGCGCCGGGTGTCGGCGCTGAGGAGGCCGAGGACTACGTCGGCTCGATCACGCACGACGAGGCATATCTCGTGCACATGGCTCGCGCGCAGGCGCGCGACCTCGGCCTCGCGCCGGGTCGAGCGGGCTGAAGGCCGCGCAGCGACTACCCTTGCCCGGGTGGAGACCGACGCGACGACCCTCGACCTGCCCGGTGTGACCGCCCCCGACGCCGGGGCCGCCGAGGTGCAGACCGACCCCGCCCACCCGCATCCCGGGCAGTGGCGGCTCACCCACGTGCAGGTCTCCAACTGGGGCACCTTCCACGGCACCCACGACCTCGTGATCTCCCCCAAGGGCTTCTTCCTCACCGGCGGCCCCGGCACCGGCAAGTCCACGTTGCTGGACGCGATCAGCGCGCTGCTCACCCCTCCGCGCACGCTGCAGTTCAACGCCGCCGCCTCCGACGCCGGCCCCGCTCGGTCGAAGTACCGCCGCACCGTGGCGAGCTATGTGCGCGGGGCCTGGGCGATGCACTACGACCAGGCCACCGGCGAGTTCAGTCAGGAGGTGCTGCGCGATAGCACGACCCTCAGCGTCGTCACCCTGCGTTACTCGGACGGGAAGGGCGGCACCGTCCAGCTCTCCCGCCTGCTGCTCCTCCACGCCGGACACAGCGCCGACAGCGACGTGAAGAGCCTCTACGTCGTCGCCCGCACCCCGCTGGATGTCGCCGACCTGCGCCAGTTCGTCTCCACCCAGATCGAGGGCAAGGCGCTCGAGGCCGCCCACCCCGGCACCCAGACCTTCCGCCAGTTCCGCGAGTACCGCGCCGCCTTCTCGCAGCTGCTCGGCATCCCCGACGAGAAGGCGCTCGGTCTGCTGCACAAGATCCAGTCCGCCAAGGAGCTCGGCGACGTCAACGCCCTGCTGCGCGACTACATGCTCGACGCGCCGCGCACCTTCGACCTCGCCGACCAGGCCCTCGCCAACTTCCAGAACCTCTCCGAGGTGCACGAGGCGCTGGTCACCGCGCGGGAGCAGCGTGACCTGCTGCGCGGCCTGCGTGCCTCCCACGAGGACTGGACCGCCATGCGCGAGCGCGGCGGGGAGCTCGTGGACCGCCGCGGGGACATCGACGTCTTCGCCGCCCACCACCTGGTGCGCCTGCTCGGGGAGGAGTCCGGGCGCCTCCAGCTCGAGCGCGACTCCCTCGGCGCCCAGCAGCGCCGGCTGACCCAGGACGTCGCCGAGGCCCGCGGCGACCTCGCCCAGCTCAAGGAGCAGCGCAAGCGCGCCGGCGGCGGCGAGATCGACGACTGGAAGCAGCAGATCGCCGGCCTCGAGGTCGAGCGGGAGCGACGCCGCGAGCGGGCCACCGAGTTCGCGGCGCAGCTCGCCACCGTCGAGCTGCGCACCCCCGCGGGAGAGGACATGTTCCTCGCCCTGCAGCGCGAGGTCGCCGCCCTGCGCGAGCAGCTCGACCAGGAGGAGAAGGGGGCCGACACGGCCCGCTGGGAGGCCGAGGCGCAGGTCCGCGAGCTGAGCACCGCCCTCGCCCGGACCAAGGAGGAGCTCGCCTCCCTCACCACGCGCGCCTCGAACCTCCACTCCGAGGACATCGCCCTGCGCGACCACATCGCCGCCGAGGTCGGGATCGCCCCGACCGAGCTGCCCTTCGCCGCCGAGCTGCTGCAGGTGCGCAGCGGCGAGGAGGAGTGGACCGCCGCCGCCGAGCAGGCGCTGCGGGGCCTCGCGCGTTCGATCCTCGTGCCCGACCGGGTCTACCGCGAGGTCGCCGCGGTCATCGACCGCACCAAGCTGCGCCGCCGCATCTCCTACAACCGGGTCAACACCGACCTGCGCCGGCCCGCCCGCAGCCTCGATCCGCGCACCCTCGCCGCGAAGCTCGACGTGAAGGACGGCGAGTTCCACACCTGGCTCACCGGGGAGATCGCCGCGCGGATGGACTACACCTGCGCGGACACGCTCGAGGAGTTCACCCGCCTGAACCGGGCCGTGCTCCGCTCGGGCCAGATCAAGCACTCCGCCTCCCGGCACGAGAAGAACGCCGACCGCCAGATCAACGACCGCTCCCAATGGGTGCTCGGCTTCGACAACCGCGCGAAGCGGGCGGTCTTCGAGCAGGAGCGCACCCGCGCCGAACAGGCCCTCTTCGAGGCGCAGGCCCGCCGCAAGGACGTCGAGGCCGAGCGCGAGCGGCGCCGGGAACGGCTCTTCGCCCTCCAGGCCATCGCGGCCGTCACCTGGGACGACATCGACGCCGCCTCCGTCGCCCGGCGTGTCGCGAACCTGCGCGACATGGTCCGAGCGGCCGAGGACGGCTCCGCCGCGCTGACCGAGCTGGCCCGCCAGATCGAGGAGGTCGAGCGCTCGATCGCCGAGAGCGACGAGGAACTGCTCGAGGTGGTGCGCTCGGCCGGCAAGCTCGGCGAGCAGGCCGATCGGGCCGCGGAGCGCCTCGCCGCCGCTCGCGAGCGGATCGCCGAGTCGAGCCTCGCCCCGGAGGTCGAGGAAGAACTCGCCGGACGCTTCGCCGCGATCGCGCCCACGCTCCTCATCTCGAACATCGACCAGGTCACCAAGGACGCCTCGGCGACCCTCGACGCCGAGCTGATGGCCCTGACCCGGCGCACCTCCCGGGCGGAGGAGGACATCCGCACCGCCATGCGCGAGTTCTCCCGCCGCTGGCCCGCGCAGGCCGGGGACACCGCACCGGGCCTCGAGTCCGCGGGGGACTATCTCGAGATCCTGCGCGGCATCGAGCAGGAGAAGCTGCCCGAGGTCGAGGACCGCTTCTTCGAGTTCTTCACCGGCAACACCCTCGGGGACGTGCAGGCCCTCGCGACCGCCATCGCGCGCGAGCCCGCCGAGATCCGCAAGCGCCTGCAGCGGATCAACGCGCTGCTCGCCCAGGTCGAGTTCCACGCCGGCCGCTACCTGCAGCTGTCGATGCGACCGGTGCACCTGGCGGCGCTCGACGAGTTCCGCAGCGCCCTCGAGGGCGCCGTCGCGGACACGGCGCTGAACGACATCAGCCGGGACCGCGAGCTGGCCGAGGAGCGCTTCGAGTCGCTGCGCCACCTGATGGACATGATCGGCGCGGCCCGGACCCGCGACGACCAGGTCTCCCGGGTGATCCTCGACGTGCGCCGTCACGTCCACTTCCACGCCGAGGAGGTCGACGCGGCGGGCACGGTGGTCCATGCCCACGAGTCCGGCGGCCCGCTCTCCGGCGGCCAGAACGAGCGCCTGACCACCTTCTGCCTCGCTGCGGCGCTGCGCTACCAGCTCGCCGGCACCGGCCAGGAGGTCCCGCGCTACGCCCCGATCATCATCGACGAGGCCTTCTCCAAGGGCGCGGGCAAGTTCATCACCGCCGCGATGGAGTCCTTCCGCCACTTCGGCTTCCAGGTGATCCTCGCCAACCCCGGCAAGAACCCGCAGGCCCTCGCCCCCTTCATCGGCGGCGTGGGCGTGGTCTCGATCCGGCAGGACCGCTACTCGCAGGTCGCCCCCGTGGAGTTCGTGCCCGTCGACGCATGAGTCGGGCGGGGAGCGCCATGGGGAGTTCTCCCCATCGGCACTCCCCGGCCCCTCCCGCTACCCTGGACGCCGATCGTCCTGCGGGGCGGTGACCAGCAGGAAGCACGTCCCCGCCGGGGACGTCGGGCGAGAGGTGGACGAGGATGTCAGCCCTGCGCGCCGCGAGCCAGGACACCGTCCCCACCCAGGACGAGACCCACGAGCGCATCCGCGACCTGCTCGGGGCCGTCACCACCGCCCTGCTCGAGGAGCAGCCGGAACTGATCGCCTTCGAGGACCGCCGCCCCCAGCGGGACCGCTCCTCGGGGGAGTCCTGGCACGGGGTGGGGACCCTCTGCCACGTCAGCCCCCTCCTCGCCTCCCACGGCGCCCCGCGGCCCGCGGACTCGCACACCGAGGACCTGGTCGAGGTGGTCCACTCCGTCGCGAGCCTGCGCGGGATGCGCCGGCACCGCGATCTGGACGGCGCGGCGAGCCGCGGCGCGAGCTGGATCGACGAGGCCGGCGATCGGCTGGACCTGGTGGTCGGGGTGCGCGTCGCCGTGCGCGCCATCAGCGCCCCGTTCCTGCCCGGCTCGCTCTCGCCGGTCACGACGAGCCCGCCCTCGCCGATCAGCCCGCTGACCCCTCCGCCGCGGCCGCTGCGCTGATCCGCGCGAGCGCGGAGAGCGGGATCGGCAGCCAGTCGGGACGGTTCCGCGCCTCGTAGAGCGCTTCGTAGACGGCCTTGTCGGCCTCGAGCGCGGCGAGCAGAACGCGGAATGACGGTGCGGACAGGTCCGTCCCCGACTGCTGCGAGTAGCCCGCGAGGAAGGCCTCCCTCGCCCGCAGCGCCCAGGCCTCGGCCGACGCCGCCTGGGCGCTCTCCCCAGGGGCGCTCTCCGCATAGGCGCCCTCCCCATCGGCGCCCTCCGCGCGGGCGTCGCGGGCCACGGTGCCCGCGGCGTAGTCGAGGCTGCGCAGCATCCCCGCCACGTCCCGCAGGGGGCTGTCCGGGCGGGAGCGCTCGACGAGCGGTCGCAGCGGCTCGCCCTCGAAGTCCAGCAGCACCCAGCCCCGCTCGGGAACCAGCAGCACCTGCCCCAGGTGCAGGTCGCCGTGGATCCGCTGCAGCGCGGGCCACGGCTGCTCGGCCGCGGAGTCGAGCAGCGCCCCGATCGCGGCGGCGTGCTCCGCAACCTGCGGCAGCTCGGCGGCGACCGTCCGCAGGCGCTCCCGCAGGGTGCGGACCAGCTCAACGGTCAGGGCGGGATCCGCGGGCGCCGACGGATCCGCCGGGGCGGTGCCGAGGGTGCGCGCGAGATCCGCGTGCACCTCCGCGACCGTCGCGCCGAGCGCCCCGATGGCGTCGGTGATGTCCTCGCCCGCCGCGGCCCAGCGCAGCGCGGCCCGCCAGGCGTCCTCGACCCCGGGCAGGAACTCCTGGGCGAGGAGGGCATCGGCCACCAGGTCCCCGCAGCGCAGCCGGGCCGAGCCCCGCAGGGCGGGCACGCGGGTGCTGCCGGCCCGGGCGAGCGCCTCCTGCAGCACGATGTCCGGGTTCTCCCCGTGCTGCAGGAGCCGGAACAGCTTGAGGATCAGCGGGGGAGCGCCTTCGGTCTCGACGATCATCGAGGTGTTCGACTGCTCGCCGGCGAGCAGCCTCGAGGTCATCGCGCGCCCGAAGGGCAGCGGGGCGTCCGGATCGGGACGGCGCACCGTGAGCGCGAGGGAGTCGCCGAGCGCGCCGTCGCCGGAGAGCAGGGTGGCCACGAGAGCGGCGCGGCCGTCCACGTCCCGCAGGGCGTCGTCGAAGCGCAACGGCCCACCCGGGACGGCGAGCACCGCGATCTCGGCACCCTCCTCCGCGGGGGCCGACGCGGCGGGTCGGAGCACCAGCGGCACCTGGTAGAGGGCGGTGACCGCGGCCGCACCCGGAGCACCGTCGGCGTCCGGGTCCGCCCCGGTGGCCCCGTCGGACGCGTCCACCCCGGCAGCCGTGTCGGCGGGCGTCGTCGGCCCCACCACGACCACCGTGAGCAGCACCGCATGGTCCGGGGCGACGCGGAGCGGCGCCCAGCCGCGCACCGCGACCGTCGGCGTCGTCGCACCCTTGTGCGCATACCAGCGTTGCCTCGGCATCCAGGCGGCGAGCTGCGCGGCGAGCTCCTCGAGCAGCTCGTCGAGGGGCGGCAGCGCCGTCGCGTCGAGGAACGGGAGAACCTCCCCGGGGGCGTCGACGACCTCGTCGAGGGGGCTGATGGGCGCGGAGGAGCTCGGCTCGGCCATGGTCCCACTCTAGGGCGCGGAGGCCGTCCCCGCAGGCGTCCGGGGCGGGCTTGCTACCCTGGCCGGGTGCTCGAGCCGACGCCGCGACCGGTCCCGTGCCGCCCCTGGCGTCGGGCGACGCGGCGCGGCGCCTGCCTCGGCGCCGCCCTCGTGCTCGTCCTCTCCGCCCCGCTCTCCGCCTCGGCACTCGGCGAGGACGGCCCCTTCGAGTTCCCGGCCGCGACCAGCACCGTGCAGATCGTCCCCGGGGCCGTCACCCGCATCCCGCTGGTCGCCCTGATCGAGGACGCGGCGGAGCCCGAGGTCGACATGACCTCCGCCCGGCTCTCCATCCCCCAGGACCTCACCGAGGCGGAGCGGGCCCTCATGACCGTCGGCGAGGGCGGCCGCAGCCTCGCCGTGGACGGCGAGGGCACCTGGACCCTGCTCGAGCAGTCCCTGGTCTTCACCCCGCTCGCCGGGGTCGACGGGCCGAGCACCCCCGTCGGCCTGACCGTCGCGGGCTTCCACGACACCCGCTCCCTGCCGCTCGTGCTGACCCCGGAGATGCTCCCGCTCGAGCAGGTCGCGATGCACGGCTCCGCGGGCGTCCCCGTGAGCCTCGACCTCACCGAGCCCGTCCCCGAGGGCGGCTCCCGGCGCCTCGAGCTCGCGGGGCTGCCCGAGGGCTCGGCCGCGGTCGCCGACGGCAGCCGGGTGATCGTCCCCGACCAGGGCACCTGGCAGCTCTCGGCCGACGGCACCGTACTCACCCACACGCCGACGGGCACGCCGCTGGGCCGGCAGGTCGACCCGGTGCGCGTGGTCGACGAGGACTCCGAGGGCGCGGTGGTCCGCTCGTCCGACGTGACCCTCACCGTCCCGATCATCTCCGACCTCGACTGGTCCGCCCCGTACGGCGAGGACATCCAGTTCGTGGTGGGGGAGGGGCAGCAGTTCGTGGATCCCGCGACCCTGCGGCTCGTGCCGCTGCCGGGCGAGGCCGCGACGCGCGCCTCGGCCGACGGGCTGCGCGTGGAGGTGCCCGGGCAGGGCACCTGGACCCTCGACCGGGACACGGCCACGGTGCGCTTCCGCCCCGAGAGCGCCGACGTGGTCGAGACCGCCCCCATGGGCATCACCGGGAGCGACGGGGCCGGAGCCGTGGCCGACACCGCCCTGCTCTACACCGCCTATCCCGTCATGCTCCACCGCAGCCTCGCCCAGGTGCCCGGTGTCGATCTGCAGTTCGACCTGCGGGCCGGGGTGCGGGACATCCTCTCGGACTCGCTCCGCTTCGATCCCGCCCAGGTTCCCGACGGGGCGGAGCTCTCCGCCGACGGGCTGACCCTCGTGGTCCCCGGCGAGGGCAGCTGGCGGATCGACCTCGACAGCCGGGTGGTGGTGATGACCCCGGAGGAGGGTTTCCTCGGGGTCGCGAGCCCCGTCGGCCTCACCGCGCAGAGCGCCTACGCCGACAACTCCACCACCGCGACGCTGACCGCGACGGTGGCCCAGGAGGTCCCGACCCTCCGCGATGACGAGCAGCGCACCGCGCCCGGCGTCCCGGTCACCCTCGATGTGCTCGGCAACGACACCGCGGGCAGCGGCTCGGCCCCGCTCGAGAGCTCGACCCTGCGGATCGGCTCGCTCTCGGCGACCAACCTCTCCGAGCTCGAGAACCATCGCGGGATGCGCCTGGTGGTGCCCGATGAGGGCGTGTACACGGTCGACGAGAACGGGGCGATCACCTTCACCCCCGAGGAGGGCTTCACCGGGCGCACCAGCCCGGTGACCTACTTCGTGGAGGACAGCGCCGGGGTCCCGGCCTCGGCGAGTTTCGTGGTCGAGGTCGATCCGGAGATCGGCACCGGAGCGGAGTCCCCCGAGGTCACCGGGATCAACAGCCTCCTGGTGGGGCTCATGCCCAGCTCCCCGGCGACCTCGGTGGTGTTCGGGACGATCGTGATGCTCCTGCTGTACGGCGGGGGAGCGGCCCTGTGGATCGGCTCGCGGCTCGAGTCCGATCGCCGCGCCTGGGAGGACTGAGAGTCCTCCGGTGCCGCCGCCCGCTCAGCCCGCCGCGCAGCCCTCCGGAGCCGCGGCCGGTTCGGCGAGGGCCGCGCTCGCCGCCGCCTCCTCGGTGAGGTTCGAGATGCCCTCGCCGAGCAGCAGGTCCACCGCGGTGCCCTCGCGGTCGTCGAGGCGCAGCTCCGCCTCGCCCACCTGCGCCTGCACGGACAGGGCCGCGAGATAGCCCTCCGGGCCGTACACGATGGTCGCGCGCGCCCCGGCCTTCGAGGTGTTCCCGGTCTCGGCGACCGTGTAGCCGCGGGCGGTGAGATCCTCGGCGATACGCCCCGCGAAGCCGCTGCGGGAGGTGCCGTTCAGCACCGTGACCTGGACGTCCGCGGGTTCCAGGGGGAGTGCCCCGGGCTCCGGGCAGGTGACCTCGCCGGCCCCCGTGCCGAAGGTCTTCTCGGCGATCACCCCGGGTTCCGCGGGCGGGGTGCGCAGTTCCTGCAGGGCGTAGGCGCCCACGGCGACGAGCGCGAGGGCTACCGCGGAGAAGAACACCAGCTGCGTCAGGCGCAGGCGGCGGATGCGCCGCACCCGCTGGTCGCGGCGGCGCACATCGTCGGAGGAGCGCCCGTAGGGGTGGGCGTCGTGGTGCGAGCTGGGCATGTCAGTCCAGGGGGCGGTAGCGCACGCCGAAGGCGTCCAGGCGCGGCAGGTGCGCGCGCAGGCGCTCCTCGAACTCGGCATAGCTCTGGCGCGGCGAGCCCCAGGCCCGCTCGGCGAGGGCGCACATGCGCGGGAACGCCATGTACTGCACGTGCTCCGCATCGGGCATGTACTCGGTCCACAGCTGGCCCTGGAGGCCGATCAGCAGGCCCTCCTGGTCCTCGGTGAGCTTCTTCGGGGAGAACTCCGCGGTGTAGACGTCCTTCACCGTGGTGTGCCCGCCGATGGCGAGCGGCTCGTCGGCGGGGTCGCCCTGGTAGTGGTCGAAATAGGTGTGCTCGTTGTTCGCGATGATGGTGCGGAAGCCGCGGGAGGTCGCGGTGGCGAGGCCGTTGCCGTGGCGCCAGTTCATGATCACGGTGTCGTCCGGGAGGTGGCTCTCGAGCACCTCGTCCCAGGCGATGACCTTTTTGCCGTGCTCGGCGAGCACGTCGGCGGCGAACTGGGTGTAGCGGCCCTGGATCTCGGAGACGCGGGTGAGGCCCCACTCGTTCATCCGGGCGCGGGCGGCGGAGGAGCGCTCCCACTCGGTGCGCGGGCACTCGTCCCCGCCGATGTGCACGTAGGGGGCCGGGAAGATCTCGGCGACCTGGGTGAGCACGTCGCGCACGAAGTCGAAGGCGGTGTCGGAGACGCCGAGCACGTGGTCGGAGATGCCCCACACCTCGCGCACGCCGAGCCGCTGCTCGGGGAAGTTGCCGAGCTCGGGGTAGGCGGCGATCGCCGCCTGCATGTGGCCCGGGAGGTCCACCTCGGGGACGATCATGATCCCGCGGCGGCGCGCGTATTCGACGAGGCCGCGCATCTCGTCCTGGGAGTAGGAGCCGCCGTGCGAGGTCTCGTCGAACTCCCACGACTCCTCGTCGCCACTCATGTGCCCCTTCAGGGTGCGGCTGCGCCAGGCCCCGACCTCGGTCAGACGCGGGTAGCCGCGGATCTCGAGCCGCCAGCCCTGGTCGTCGGTGAGGTGCAGATGGAGGATGTTCAAGCGGTGCAGCGCCATGACGTCCAGCAGCGTCTCGATCTCGCCGACGGGCAGGAAGTGCCGGGACACGTCGAGGTGCATGCCGCGCCAGGCGTACTGCGGGTGGTCGTGGATCGTCACGCAGGGGATCGAGGTGCCGGCGCCGGTGAGGATCTGGGCGAAGGTGTTGCGGCCGTCGGCGAGGGCGGCCTCGCTGCCCGCCGCCAGGTTCGCCCCGGAGGGGGAGATAGTCAGCGAGTACTCGGTGCGCGGCAGGTCCTCGTTCAGACCCACCGACAGCTCGCCCCAGGGATCGGACGTCTCCCAGACCCCCTCGGACCAGAGGACGGACTGGGGGAGCGGGACGAGGGCGATCGGATCCGGCATGGAGCACTCCTGGACTGCGGCGTCGGCGGTGTATCCGGGGCGGAGACGACGAACGGGCCCACCCCGAGGATCGTGTCCCAGTCTGCCACGATGCCCGTGCCCGCGGAGCCGCGTGCCGGAGGCTGCGGAGCCGCGTGCGCGCACGAGGCGGCCCGTCCGATGCCTCCCGCGACCGGCCCGGCTCACCGGGCTCGGCCCGGTTGCGCGGAGAGCCACTCCCCGGGCGACTGCGGACAGCAGGAGGCCCGGTCGGCGCTGGGCCGACCGGGCCTCCTCACGGGTCCTGCTCCTTCCCGGTGACGCTCACGCGTCGAGCAGGTCGCCGTGGACCGGGTGCTGCGACCCGGAGTCCTCCGCGGGGATCAGCGGTAGGTCACGAACACGTGCGGCGAGTTCCAGATCGAACGCTCCATGACCCGCTGGCGCGAGTTCGAGGCGTCGATGATCTTGCCGTTGCCCGCGTAGATCCCGATGTGCCCGTAGTTGCCCGCGGTGAAGGCGACGAGGTCGCCGGGCTTCGCCTCGGACTGCGAGATGATCCGCCCGCCGAAGGTGTAGCCCTTCGCGGTCTTGCGGGAGACGTCCACCCCGGCGCTGTTGTAGGCGTAGTGGACCAGTCCTGAGCAGTCGAAGCCGCGCGAGGGGGAGTTGCCGCCCCAGGTGTAGCCGACGCCGATCTGCGAGCGGGCGGCGGCGACGATCGCCGCGCCGTCGAAGGAGCTCGACGAGGAGCCGGAGCTCGAGGAGCCCGAGCTCGAGGAGGGCGCCGGGTCGCGATCGGAGTCGCGGCTCGCGGTCTCGGTGATGCGCTGGCCCGAGCTGAGGGCGTTCCAGGTCTTCGGACCCACCACGCCGTCCACACCGATCCCCGCCGAGGCCTGCAGGTTCCGCACGGCCTTGAGGGTGGCCGGGCCGAACTTGCCGTCGACGGAGATCGACGCGCCGGAGGAGTTCAGCTGCTGCTGCAGGGTGCGCACGGCGTCGCCGCGCGAGCCGCTGCGCAGCTTCGGCTGCGAGGAGGAGGAGCCGGAGGCGCCGGTGGCGGGGGCGCTCGTGCTCCCGCCGGCGAGGGCGCTCCAGGTCTTCGGGCCCACGACGCCGTCCACGCCGATGCCGGCGGCGCTCTGCTGGCTCTTCACGGCCCGCAGGGTCGCGGGACCGAACTTGCCGTCGACCGAGATCGACTCGCCGCGATCGCGCAGGCGCTGCTGGAGGTCCTCGACGGCATCGCCGCGGGAGCCGAGGCGGAGCTTGACGTTCGCGTAGGGCGAGGCGGCGGGGGCGGTCGCGGCGGCCGGAGCCGAGCCCGCGGCCGGAGCGGCGATCGGGGCGGCAGGGGCGGGGGCCTGCGCGGTGGCGGCCTCCGCACCGGCGAGCACGGCAGTCGCGGAGACGGCGCCGAGGGCGGCGACACCTCCGACTCCCTTGCCGACCGGGGCCACCAGCCCGCGGTAGTCGATGACGGCCCGGCCGGGTGCCCGGTGGGTGCGTCGTGGGGCGGTCCGGAACATGGAGCGTGCCTCTCTTCGTCGCCGCGCAGAAGTCGCCCGAGATCGGGCGGGGGAGCTGCGCCCGTCACCGAGGGGAAGTGGAGGAAGCGTCCGGACCGGTGACGGGAAGGCGGCGGCACGGCGGGTGCCCCACAACTGGCGGCACCGCCGCTCACTGTATGTGGAGGGAATGTGCGGGTGACCAGGGACTTGGGACGCATGATGGGTGCCCTTTGTCAAGATTTTGCACAAAGGGGTGACAAGACGTTGTGTCGCTCTCGCATTTCGGGCATCGGCGTGGTAACTACAGCCGTGTAATTCGTGGGGGTGCACGCCAGGGTGCGCGCCGGTGCGGTGGGCGATTTCTCCGCCATGTCCCGTGCGCGCCGACGGGTACATGGGGGTGGATGACGAGAAGGGCCGTGGTGCGTCACATGACGCTCCACGGCCCTTCGTCTCTCCGGTCGGGGTGACAGGATTTGAACCTGCGACCTCCTCGTCCCGAACGAGGCGCGCTACCAAGCTGCGCCACACCCCGGAAATCCTGCGGTACAACAGCGGGCCGCGTGAGCGGCTCACCGAGGAGAAACCTTAGCAGTCGCCCGGGATGCTCACGCGCCCGTCCCGGGCTTCGGCGACCGCAACGTGAGCAAGGTCGCCTCCGGCGGCGTGAACAGGCGGTAGTTCGAGTACGGGCTCGCCCCGAGCCCCGCGCTGACGTTGAGCGGCACGCCCCGCCAGGAGGAGAGGCCGCGCGCCTGGGACCGGGGCAGATCGCAGTTGGTCACGAGGGCCCCGATGCCGGGCAGACGCAGCTGCCCGCCGTGGGTGTGCCCGGCCAGGATCAGGTCCGCGCCGTCGGCCGTGAAGGCGTCGAGCACCCTCCGGTACGGGGCGTGGGCCACGCCGAGGCGCAGCACGTTCCCGTGCGACGGCAGCGGGCGATCCGGCCGCTCCGGGGCGGGCATCTCGTCCCGCTCCAGGTGGGGGTCGTCGACGCCGACGAGCCGCACCTCGAGCGCGCCGAGCTCGATCGATGCGCGACGGTTCGTGAGGTCCTCCCAGCCGCGGGCGGAGAGCGCCGCGGCGAGCTCCTCCGTCGGCAGATCGCGGTCGGTGCGCTCGGTCATCCCCTCGGGACGGGGATCGGGCAGGAAGTAGCGCAGCGGGTTCTTCGGCCCGGGCGCGAACATGTCGTTCGAGCCCATGACGAAGGCCCCCGGGCGCTCGAGCAGGGGGGCGAGCGCCTCGGCGAGCACCGGCACCGCGGCGGCGGAGGCGATGTTGTCGCCGGTGTCGATCACCAGGTGCGGACGCAGGCTCCCCAGGTGGCGCAGGAAGGCGATCTTGCGCTCCTGGTCCGGGACCAGATGGACGTCGCTCAGATGCAGGACCCGCAGCGTGCGGGCGCCCGGCGGGAGGATCCGCAGCTCCGCCTCGCGCAGGGTGAAGCGGTGGATCTCGACGTGCCGCGCCCAGACGTGCGCCGCGGCGCCGACGCCCAGCCCGACGGCCCCGGCGGCGGCCAGGGCGGTGGGGACTGCGCGCATCTCAGCCGCGCCCGGAGGACTGGCGGATGACGACCGTCTGCCCCTCGGGAAGCGAGGTGCCGGGAGCCGGATCGGTGCCGATCACGTACCACTGGCCCACGGAGTCCGAGGGCTCGCGCTGCACCTCGACGGTGTAGCCGGCCGCCTCGAGCGCGGACTGCGCCTCGGAGAGCACCATCCCCGAGACGTCCGGGACCACGCCGGGCTGCACGCTCTGGGAGGCCTGCGTGTTCGTCATGGCGGGCTGGGCGGGGAGGGCCTCGCTGGGCAGGCCCTCGTGGGCCCGGATCATGTACTCCTGCCAGGTGGGCAGGGAGACGGTGTTGCCCCAGACGCTGCCGCGGCGGAGCATCTGGCCGTCGACCGCGAAGCCCTGGGGGCGGATGTTCGCCTGCGGATGGCCGAACCACACGGCGGTGGACATCTGACGGGTGAAGCCGACGTACCAGGTGTGGAACTGCGAGCCCGAGGTGCCGGTCTTGCCGCCCGCCGGGTGGCCGGGGATGGTCTTGCCGCGGCCGGTGGCGCGGGGATCCTCGAGGTCCTGCTGCAGGGTCCAGGCCATCGCGTCGGCCACGTCCTTGTCGACCGCCTGGTGGCAGGCCGCGCCGGTGATCGGCATGGCCTCGCCGGTCCGGTCGACGACCTCGGTGATGGCCTGCGGCTTGCAGTAGGTGCCGTCCGCGGCGAACACGGCATAGGCCGCCGCCATGTCGAGCGCCGAGATGCGCAGCTCGCCGAGGACGACCACGGAGGGTGCCAGCTCGGTGCTGTACATCTCCTCGATCGGCATGTCCCAGGTGGTCGGGTCATAGGGGTTGTAGGTCGCCGGGACCACGCCGATGTCCCGGGCGCCCTCGGCGATGTCGCACAGATCGAGCTGGCGGGCCATGTTCGCGTAGCTCGTGTTCACGGAGAACTTGGTCGCGTTCAGGACGGTCTCCATCGGGGCGAGCCGCACCGACACCGCGTTGTCCGGGTTGTAGCCCTCGCGCTCGCGCCAGGCACCCCCGCTCAGGCACTGGGCGGGGAAGGTCGTCATCGGCTCCCGGGCCGTGCCCACGCGGTCCATCAGCCCGTGGCCGGTCTTGAGCCACTCCAGCAGCACGAAGGGCTTGAAGGTCGAGCCGACCGGGAAGCCGCTGCTGCCGCCGAGATCCTGCGGCACGTTGTAGTTGATCGCCGTCTCGCCCGGTCCGACCTCCTGATAGGGGTTGAACACGCGGTTCTCGGCCATCGTGAGGATCTTGCCGGAGCCCGGCTCGACGGTGACGATCGAGTGGCCGAAGCCGCTCTCGGAGTCGCCGGGCACGCGGCGCTGCAGGATCTCCTCGGCCGCAGCCTGCTTGGCCGGGTCCAGGGTGGTCCGGATCGTGAGCCCGCCGCCGTAGAGCAGCTTGCGGCGCTCCTCGTAGGTCGGTGCGAACTCGGGATCGTTAAGCAGCGTGCGGGTCACGTAGTCGCAGAAGAAGCCGGAGCCCTTCGCGTCCGCGCAGCCGGCGCGCACGTTCTTGATGGTGAGCATCTCCTCGACCGGCTGGGCGGTGTACTGGTCGTACTCCGCCTGGGTGATGTAGCCCTCGCGGAGCATGTCCCCGAGCACCTCGTTGCGCCGCTTCTCGCCCGCCTCGGGGTGACCGACGGGGTCGTACTGGTTCGGACCGTTGGTGATGCCCGCGAGCAGCGCCGCCTCGCCGGGGTTGAGATCCTTCGCGCTCTTGGAGAAGTAGTGCTGGGCGCCGGTCTCGACGCCGTACTGCGAGGGGCCGAACTGCGCCACGTTGAGATAGGCGTTGAGGATCTCGTCCTTGGACCACTGCTTCTCGAGGGAGATCGCCAGCTTCGCCTCGCGCAGCTTGCGGCCGTAGGTCTGCTCGGTGGCCGCCGCCTGGTCCTCCTGGTCGCCGCGCTGCACGGCATCCATCAGCAGAGCGTTCTTGACGTACTGCTGGGTGAGGGTCGAGCCGCCCTGGGTGGCGCCGCCGGCCGCGTTGGACAGGAGGGCGCGCACGGTGCCCTTGGGGTCGATGCCGCCGTGCTCGTAGAAGCGGCGGTCCTCGACCGCGACCACCGCGTGCTGCATGTACGGCGAGATCTCCTCGAGGGGGACCATGATGCGGTTCTCGGTGTAGAAGGTGGCCAGCAGCGAGCCGTCCGCCGCCTCGATGCGGCTCGCCTCGTTCAGCGGCTCGACCTCGAGCTCCGTGGGGTAGGACTCGAAGAGGTCCACGCCGTCCTCCGCGACCGCCGAGGTGGCGGAGACCGCTGGCAGGAAGAAGCCGGCCAGGAGCACCCCGCCGAGGATGGACACGGCGATCACGCCCAGGAGCAGGTACAGCGTCTGCAGGAGGGCGACGGGCAGGGAGCGCCCGGGGGCGGAGCTGGACGGAGTGCGGGCCATGGTCCCACCCTACGGCGGCACGCCGCGACGGGCCATGAGGCGGGCCGGGAGCGCGGCGATCTTCACGAAACCTCACCGTCCGCGGGCCGCTGCGGGTCGTGACGGGAGGTGGTCCGCAGGATTCCCGTGGGCAGGTCCCGGGCGGTGCGCCGGGAGGTGCAGCCCGGCGCGCCGAGGGACAGGTTTCTGTACAGGTGACGATCTGATTTGTCCTGTGGCGAAGGTCTCCTTACAGTGGCCGTGTGAACGGATCAACGACGATCCGAGGAAGGGGATGACGATGACGATCGAGGCGATCTCGAGCGCGAGCGCCGCGGACTCGAGCTGGGCGACGCGGGGAGCCTGCGCGAGCATGGACCCCGACGGATTCTTCGTGCAGGGCGCGGAGCAGCATGCCGTCAAGGCCGCGTGCGGCGCCTGCCCCGTGCAGCGGGAGTGCCTGGCCGATGCCCTGAACAACCGCGTGGACTTCGGGGTGTGGGGCGGGATGACCGAGCGCGAGCGGCGGCGCCTGCTGCGCCGCCATCCCGAGGTCACCGACTGGAGCCGGGTGCTGCACCAGGTCTCCCAGCACGCCGTCGGCGGCTGAGCGGCGGGAGAGCGGGCACGTGCGCCGCGGATCCCGAGAGGGATCGGGGGCTGACCTGCCCGGAGCGGCCCCGCGCCGGTAGGCTCTCCCCATGAGCACCTTGACCCGCTGGGAGTACCTGACCGTCCCGTTGCTGATCCATGCGACCAAGCAGATCCTCGACAACTACGGCGGGGAGGGATGGGAGCTGGTGCAGGTCGTCCCCGGCCCGAACCCCGAGTCGCTCGTCGCCTACCTCAAGCGCCCGCTCGTCGCGGCGTCCGAGGGCTGAGCAGATGGCGGCCACCGAGCAATCCGTGCCCGCCGGTTCCCGGATCCGGGCGCGCCTGGCCCAGCTGAACCTGCCCCTGCCGGAGGTCGCGGCCCCCGTCGCGGCCTACGTCCCCGCGATCGTCACCGGCTCGCTCGTCCAGACCTCCGGCCAGCTGCCCTTCGTCAAAGGTGCCCTGCCGCTGACCGGAAAGGTCGGCGCCGAGGTGACTCCCGAGGCCGCCGCGCGCCTCGCCGCGGCCTGCTGTCTCAACGCCCTCGCCGCGATCGAGGCGGAGATCGACGATCTCGACCGCATCGTGCGGATCGTCAAGGTCACCGGCTACGTCGCCTCGGATCCCGCCTTCACCGGGCAGCCGGCCGTGATCAACGGGGCCAGCGAGCTGCTGGGCCA
The DNA here is from genome assembly GCF_036311905.1 of Brachybacterium sp. J153. Lineage (NCBI taxonomy): Bacteria > Bacillati > Actinomycetota > Actinomycetes > Micrococcales > Dermabacteraceae > Brachybacterium > Brachybacterium sp. J153. The sequence continues at coordinate 135,522 of NZ_JAZDCH010000010.1, forward strand.
GGTCTTCGGCGAGGTCGGGCGCCATGCGCGCGCGGCCGTCGGCGTCGCGGTGCTGCCGCTCGATGCCCCGGTCGAGCTCGACCTGCTGGTCGAGATCGCCCTCGCCGACTGAGGACCCGATGACCGAGGAGCCGCTGGACCGCGACCCGGAGGCGCCGGGGGTGGAACTGCTCGAGCTGCGGGCGGACAACCCCGGCCCGATGACCCTCAGCGGCACCAACAGCTATGTGCTGCGCGACGGGGACGAGATCTGGGTGGTCGACCCCGGCCCCCGGGATCCCGGGCATCTCGCCGGACTGCTGCGTCTCTGCGGGACGGACACCCGCCCCCGCGGCGTGCTCGTCACCCATCGGCATCTCGACCACACCGCGGGCGCCGCGACCCTCGCCCGCCAGCTCGCCGCCCGCAGCGGTCTCGAGGTGCCGCTGTGGGCCGCCGACCAGCAGGCGGTCCCCGGATCCCGCCCCGTGCCCGCGACCCTCGAGGGCGAGAACGGTGTGGCCGGTCATGTCATCCACCTGCCCGGACACACCTCCGACTCGGTGGGGGTGCTCGCCGACGGCGGCCGACTGCTGACGGGCGACACGCTCCTGGGCGGCTCCTCGACGGTCATCCTGCTCGAGGACGGGGGCTCCGTCGCCGATCACCTGCAGTCCCTCGCGATCCTGCGGGCCATGGCGCAGGACGGCCGCATCGGCTCCCTCCACCCGGGACACGGCGAGCCCGTGCTCGACCCGCTCACCGCACTCGAGGTGATCGAAGCGGCCATCACCCACCGGCTCGAGCGGCTCGACCAGGTGCGCCGCGCCCGCGAGGCCGGGGCCCTGACCCTCGACCGGCTGCTGCGCGCCGTCTACGGGCCGGAGCTGCCCGAGGGGCTCCGCGACGCCGCGCTGCAGAACCTCCGCGCGAGCCTCGCCCACCTCTCCGAACAGGACTGAGAACGCCGAACGCGCCGCCACCCCGAGGGGAGACGGCGCGCTCGGCGGCCAGGAGTGCTGGAGAGAGCGGGTCAGCGGGCGCGGCGGCGCAGACGCTCGACGTCCACAATGAGCACCGCGCGGGCCTCGAGCCGGATCCAGCCGCGCGAGGCGAAGTCCGCGAGGGCCTTGTTGACGGTCTCGCGGGAGGCGCCGACCAGCTGGGCCAGCTCCTCCTGGGTGAGACCGTGGGCGACCATCACGCCGTCGTCGGTCTGGCGACCGAAGCGCTGGGCGAGGTCGAGGACGTTCTTGGCGACGCGGCCGGGGACGTCCGCGAAGACCAAGTCCGCGAGGGACTCGTTGGTCTTGCGCAGGCGACGGGCGAGCGAGGCCAGCAGGTGGCGGCCCACCTCGGGACGCTGCGCGAGGACCCGGTAGAGGTCCTGCTGCGAGAGCGAGTACAGGGTGGACTCGGCGACGACGGTGGCGGTCGCGTTGCGCGGTGCCGGATCGAAGAGCGACAGCTCGCCGAGGGTCTCGCCCGGGCCGAGCACGGCCAGCAGGTTCTCGCGGCCGTCGCCCGAGGCGTGCCCGACCTTGACCTTGCCCGAGCCGATGATGAAGAGCCGGTCACCGGGATCGCCCTCGCGGAAGATGATGGCGCTGCGGTGGTAGTCCTCCTGCTTCATCGACGCCAGCACGGCCTGCTTGCCGTCCTCGTCGAGCGCAGCGAACAGCGGCGACGACCGTACGATGTTCTCGTCCACGGAACCTCCTGATGGTGGGGTCCCGGTGCGCCGGGACCGTGCTGTGCTACCCATTGTGAACCATGCGACCACCAGCGGTGGGCGCTGTCACACGTTGTGGGAACACTATCGCGACTGCGGCGCGGAGGCTCGTCACCCGTCGATCGAGGAGCCCATCGGATGAGCGCGCAGCCAGCGGACCCGGCCGGGGAAGCGCCCGTCGGGCCGCCCGCTGACCCCGCCGCCGTGGACGCCCTGCTGAGCGCCGCGCACCCCGACGCGCGCACCGAGCTCGACCACCGTGATGCCTTCGAACTGCTGGTCGCGACGATGCTCTCGGCACAGACGACCGACGTGCGGGTCAACGCCGTCACCCCTGAGCTGTTCTCCCGCTGGCCCGACGCCGCCGCCCTCGCCGGTGCCGACGAGGCGGAGCTGACCGCGATCCTCGCGCCGCTGGGGATGGGCCCCACCCGGGCGCGGCGCGCCGTCGGCCTCGCCCGCGGCCTGCTCGACCGGCACGGCGGCGAGGTGCCCGATGACCAGGCCGCCCTCGAGGCCCTGCCCGGGGTGGGCCGCAAGACCGCGCACGTGGTGCGGGGCACCTGGTTCGGGCACTCGCTGCTCGCCGTCGACACCCATGTGGGTCGGCTCGCGCGGCGGCTCGGCTGGACCGCGAGCACCGACCCGCGAGCGGTCGAAGAAGACGTGATCGCCGCAGTCGGCGGGGAGCCGATCAATCTCACGGCGCTCTCGCTGCGGTTGATCCTCCACGGCCGACGGGTCTGCCTCGCCCGCGCGCCCCGCTGCAGCCGGTGCGTCCTCGCGGAGATCTGCCCGAGCGCTCCCGGGGTGGCCGCATGAGCGCCGGGACTCCGCTGCCGGAGGCGGCCCGCTTCCTGGCGCCGCTCGCGGACGGGGCCCGGCGCGGCGAGGTCCTCGTGCCCCGGGAGGAGGATCCGCGGGCGCCGCGTCCCGGCGCGGGCGGCCCGCGGCGCAGCGCGGTGCTGCTCCTGATCGCCGGCACGGGCCTCGAGGACGCCGCGCTCGTCCTCGAGGAGCGCGGTCATGCTTTGCGTTCCCAGCCTGGCCAGTTCTCGCTCCCCGGCGGCGGCATCGACGCCGACGATCCCAGTCCTGTCCACGCCGCGCTGCGGGAGGCGCACGAGGAGACGGGCCTGCACCCGGCCGATGTGGAGGTCCTGGGCGCCTTCGCCCCCATCCCCATGCCGTGGCGCGATCAGCGGGTCACTCCGGTACTGGGCTGGGCACCGCGGCGGCCGAGGCTCGGCGTGCAGGACCCCGTCGAGGTCGAGCGGGTGGTCTGGGCGCCGCTGCGCGGTCCGGGCTCGCTCACCGATCCCGACCGCCGCTTCCGGGGCGCCCTCGGCGACCGCGCCGTCGGCCCCGTCTTCGACCTGCCCGACGGTGTCTTCGTGTGGGGCTTCACGGCGATGATCCTGGATCGGGTGCTCACCGGGCTCGGCCTCGAGGGAACCCCGCCGGGGGCGCCGACGGTCCAGATCCCGCCCGCCTTCCGGCGCTGAGGAACGGTGCGGCCCCGACCTCGTCGTGGGCCCCCTCACCCGGGTGCCCGCGGCGGTGCCCGCGGCACTGCACAGCCCGGGTCGCTCCGGTAGACTCGACCCTTGCCGGACCGTCTCCGGTGCCCTGGGGTGCAGGCGAGTCCGGTTCGGTCCGTCGCGCGCCCGGGTGACCACCCCCGACACACAGCAGCAGACAAGGAATGGGATCCACGTGCCACGCGGCAAGGTGAAGTTCTACGACGCCGAGAAGGGCTTCGGCTTCATCCTCGATGACGAGGACGGGCAGAGCGTGTACGTGCACGCCACGAACCTCCCCGAGGACGTCACGGCCCTCCGCCCGGGTGCCCGCGTCGAGTTCGACATGGTCGACGGTCGTCGTGGCCCGCAGGTGCTCTCCCTCCAGCTCCTCGAGCCCGCCCCCTCCGTGAGCCGGGCGCGCCGCCCCAAGCCCGACGAGATGGCCGGGATGGTCGAGGACCTGATCCGTCTGCTCGACGACGCCTCCAACGGGCTGCGTCAGGGCCGCTACCCCGACCGCGGGCACTCGCAGAAGATCGCCACCGTGCTGCGCGCCGTCGCCGACAACTTCGAGGCCTGAACCGGATGACCCAGCCCACCACCGCCCCCCGTCGGACCCGCGCCGCGCGCCCCAAGCTGGACGCGATCGCGGCCGAGGCCGTCGAGCTCGCCCGCGAGGCGCTGCTCGAGGTCACCGAGCCAGGCCAGGTCGGCGAGCACCTCCGCGTCGAGGCGAGCGGGGAGCGGCTGGCCACCCATGTCTTCGAGTGCACCATGCCCGGCTACCGCGGCTGGTCGTGGATCGTCGTGGTCACGCGGGCGTCCCGGGCGAAGGTCGCGACCGTCGCCGAGACCGCGCTGCTGCCGGGGGAGGACGCGATCCTCGCCCCCGACTGGGAGCCGTGGTCCGAGCGGCTCAAGCCCGAGGACGTCGGCGCCGACGACCTGCTCCCGTTCCGCGAGCAGGACGTGCGACTCGAGCAGGGCTTCGAGTCCACCGGGGACGAGGACGAGGACCGCGTGGCGCGGTGGGAGCTGGGGCTCGGGAGGGCGCGCGTGCTCTCCCCGGAGGGCCGCTCCGAGGCCGCCGAGCGCTGGGCCGAGGGCGAGTTCGGTCCGCGGCAGACCTCGAGCCGGGGCCGTCGTGGCACCGTCGCGGCCTCCTGCGCCAGCTGCGGCTTCCTCATGAAGCTCTCCGGCTCGCTGCGCACCGAGTTCGGCGTGTGCACCAACGAGTGGTCCCCGGCCGACGGTCGCGTGGTCCATCTCGACTACGGCTGCGGCGCCCACTCGGAGACCGGCCAGGAAGAGCCCGACCGCGAGATCCAGCTCCACGGCGGGGTGATCGACGAGCTCGAGGTCGATCTCGAGCCGCGCGGCGCCGACGAGCAGGCCGCCGAGGCTCCGGGCGCCGACGAGCAGGCCGCCGAGATCCCCGGCACCGACGAGCAGGCCACCGAGATTCCCGAGGCGGACTCGCCCGAGGACTGAGCTCCTCGTCCTTCGGGCCGAGGCTCAGACGAGGGAGATCGCGATCCGGGCGAGCAGCGCCTCGATCGCGAGCAGCGGGGGGACGTTCCCGGCGATGCGTGCCCGGGCCTCCTGCACCGCCTCGAGCAGGGTGAGGGTGACCCGGCCGTCCCCGCGGGAGGCGACCCGCTCGATCTCGGGGGCGACCTCGATGTTCACGAGCTCCCCGCCGGCACCGAGCTGCCGGCCGAGCACGTCCCGCAGCACCGAGTGCACGTCGAGCAGATAGCGATCCAGCACGTCCCGCACGAGGCGGGTCTGGCGGCGCTTGGCATCGTCCTCGAGCTGCTTGACCTGGGAGCGCAGCGCCGGCGGGACCTTGCCGTCGTCGATCCCTGCCGAGCGCAGGAAGCGCTCGCGCTCCTCGGCGGCGACCGTGTCGGCGTGCTCCTTGGCCTCGGCCGTCGCCCGGTCCACGAGCCCCTGCGCGGCGAGCACCGCCTCTCCGGCCCCGCGCAGGGCCAGCAGGGTCCGGGCCGCCTCCTCCCTGGCGGCGAGGGAGCCCTCCTGGGTGGCGTAGCGCAGGGCCAGGCCGATGTGGCCCTGGGCGGCGCGGGCCGCGCGCAGGGCGAGTGCGGGATCGACCCCGTCGCGACGCTCGAGCAGCTCCGCGACCACGGCCGAGTCCGGCACCGAGAGCGTCACCAGGCGGCAGCGGGAGCGGATGGTGGCGGCGAGGTCCTCCGCCGAGGGGGCGCAGAGCATCCACACGGTCGACGGGGGCGGCTCCTCGATCGACTTCAGCAGCACGTTGAAGGTGCCGGCGCTCATGCGGTCGGCGTCCTCGATGACCAGCACCCGGTGCCGTCCCGTCGCGGGAGCGCGCTGCGCCGTCATCACCAGCGCGCGCACCTCCTCCTTCGCGATGGACAGCTTGTCCGTGGCGACCACGGTGACGTCGGGGTGGGTGCCCGCGAGCACCGTGCGGCAGGCCCGGCACTCGCCGCAGCCGGTTCCCTGCTCGCACTGGAGCGTCGCGGCGAAGGCCCGCGCGGCCGTGGAGCGGCCCGAGCCGGGCGGTCCCGTGATCAGCCAGGCCTGGGCGAGGGAGCCCTCGGGGGAGGCGGCGCGGCGGAACTGCGCGACCGCGGCGTCCTGCCCGACCACGTCGGCCCAGACGCGCGGCAGCGGCCCGTCCGCGACCCCGGGGGGCGCGACGGTCCCGGTGCCGGTCAGGGGGCTCACGCCTCGTCCCGGTGGCGGGCGGGCGGGGCCGGCTCGAAGGTGGGGTCGAACAGGGCGAGCACCTCACCGACCGAGGCGAGCACCTGGGCGTGCACCTCCTCGCGGGGCAGGGTCCCGTCGATCACCGCGAAGCGCTCCGGGTCCGCGGCGGCGAGGTCGAGGAACTCCTGACGGACCGCGGCATGGAACTCGCGGCCGGCCTGCTCGAGACGGTCCTTCCCCGCGGGGTCCCGTCGGTCATCGAGCGCCTCCGTGGGCACGTCCAGCAGGATCGTGCGGTGGGGGAGCAGCCCGTCGGCCGCCCACAAGGAGAGCGAGCCGATCTCCTCGGGATCCAGCGCCCGGCCCGCTCCCTGGTACGCGATCGAGGAGTCGAGATAGCGGTCGGCGAGCACGAGCCCGCCGCGCGCGAGATGGGGGCGCACGACGGTCGTGATGTGGTGGGCGCGATCGGCCGCGTACAGCAGCGCCTCGGCCCGCGCCTCCACGTGCTCGCCGTGCAGCAGCAGGTCGCGGATCTGCGCGCCGAGCGCGGTCCCGCCGGGCTCGCGCGTGGTCAGCACGAGGTCCTCGGCGACCTGGCGCTCGGTGACGAGGTGCTCGCGCAGCAGCGCGATCTGCGTCGACTTGCCGGCGCCGTCCCCGCCCTCGAAGGACAGGAAGGCGCCGCGTCGGGGCGGATGTGGCGCGGGGATGCGCAGGCCGCGGGTCACGTCGATCTGCGTGGTCATGCGCCGGCCTCCCCGGGGTAGACCACGCCCAGCTCGGCCCGCACCGCGTCCATCGTCTCCATCACCGAGACGGTATCGGCCCAGCTCATCAGCGGCGACTCGAGCTCGCCGGCGCGGATCCGGCGGGCCGCCTCCGCGATCTCGTACGCCATGCCGTCGCCCGGGGCGCCCGGGTGCTCGACGCGCGCCGAGCGGCCGTCGAGCAGCGTCACGGTGAGGGTGCCGGGGGCGAAGAACGCCCCGGACAGCTGCGCGGAGCCGGCGGTCCCGGAGACCACGGCGGCGGTGGGGGTGCGGGCGCGCAGGGTCGTGCCGAGGCGGGCGAAGCCGCCGCGGGCGCCGCGGGCGAGCAGGGCGACGGTCCCGTCGACCCCCGTCGGCGTCCGTTCGCCGCGCACGGCGAGCTCCCCGAGATCGCCGAGCACCATCTGCGCGAAGGAGATCGGGTACACGCCGAGGTCCAGGAGTGCCCCGCCGCCCAGCTCGGGGTCGTTCATGCGATGGGCGGGATCGGTGGGCATCGCCTGGCCGTGGTCGGCCGCGACCTCGACGATCTCGCCGAGGATCCCACTGTCCAGCACCTGGCGGAGCACGTCGTACTGCGGCAGGAAACGCGCCCACATCGCCTCCATCGCGAAGACCCCGCGGTCCCGGGCGAGGTCCAGCAGGTCCCGCGCCTGCGGGGCGTTGAGGGTGAAGGCCTTCTCCACCAGCACCGGCACCCCGGCCTCGAGCACCGGGCGGGTCAGCTCGTGGTGCTGCGCGTGCGGGGAGGCGACGTAGACGGCGTCGATCCCGCCCGCCGCGAGCATCTCCCCGACGCTGTCGTAGGAGCTCTCCACGCCGTGCTCGGCGGCGAAGGCCGCGGCCCGCTCGGCGGAGCGGGAGACGACGGAGACGACGCGGGAGGCGGTCGCCCGATGCGCGGTCTCGGTGAACTGGGTGCCGATGTGGCCCGGGGAGATCACGCCCCAGCGCAGGCCCGGCGCCGCCGCCGGATCGGGGACGGTGGATGCGGGCAGGACCAGGTCGGGAAGGGTCCCGCCCTCGCGGTTGTCATCGGCGCTCATGGGGTCCAATCTACCGAGCGTCCCCGACACCCGGGGGTGTCGAGGGCGCTCGGTGGACGACGGACCCCGGAGGAGGGGGATCAGCCCTTCACGGCGCCGGAGGTCATGCCGCGCACCAGGAAGCGCTGCAGGGAGAAGAACACGATCATCGGGATCACCATGGAGAGGAAGGCGCCCGCGGTGAGCAGCTCCGCTCCCTGGCCCTGGGTGCCGAGCATCTGCTGCAGGTCGACGATCACGGTGCGGTTCTCGCCGCCGCCGATGAACAGCCGCGCGATGAGCAGGTCGTTCCACACCCACAGGAACTGCAGCGTCGCGAAGGCCGCGATCGCCGGGGAGGACATCGGCGCGACCAGCTTCCAGAAGGTCTGGAAGTGGCTCGCCCCGTCGATCTTCGCGCTCTCCACGACGGAGCCCGGGAGGGTCGCCATGTAATTGCGCAGGGTGTACACGGCCAGGGGCATGCCGAAGCCGGTGTGCAGCAGCCACACCGCCACGAACTGGCCGTTGATGCCCAGCCCGCGCGGCCCGAGCAGGTCCAGCATCGGCTGGAAGGCCACCTGGATCGGGACCACCATCAGGGCGACGATGACGATGAACAGCACGTCCTTGCCGCGGAACTCCATGAAGGTGAAGGCATAGGCCGCGAAGGCCGCGAACATGATCGGCAGCACCGTGGCCGGCACCGCGACCACCACGGAGTTGATGAGCGTGGTGCCCATCGAACCGTTCCCGAGCAGCTCCGCGTAGTTGTCGAAGGTCCAACCGCCCGTGGTGAGCGAGGTCCACCAGCCCGTCGTCGCCGCCGCCTCGCGAGTGCGCAGGCTCGTCACCAGCAGACCCAGGGTCGGGATGGTCCACAGGATCACCAGCAGGGGCATGACGATCATCGCGAGCGGTGACCGCTTGCGCCCGTCCTTCATCGTGCCGCTCATCGTCCCGCCTCCTGTGCTCGGAAGGCACGGACCTGATAGATCAGGATCGGCAGCACCAGGATCAGCAGCACCACCACGACCGCCGAGGCCTGCCCGGCCTGCTGGTCCGTGAACAGCTTGCGGAAGAACAGGTTGGCGATCACGTCGGTGTCGTACAGGCCGTTGGTGGTCACGTAGATGACGTCGAAGACCTTCAGCACCAGGATCAGCACCGTGATGAACACGGCCATGAGCGTCACCCGCACCTGCGGGAAGATGATCTGCCAGAAGATCCGGATCTCGCTCGCGCCGTCCATCCGGCCCGCCTCGATTGTGTCCTCCGGGACGGCCTTGATGGCCGAGCTCAGCAGCACCATCGCGAAGCCCGTCTGCAGCCAGATCAGGATCACCATCAGCACCAGCGAGTTCAGGCGAGCAGTCTCGATCTGGTACCAGGGCTGGGGATCTCCGCCGAGGCCGACGACGATCGCGTTGAGCAGGCCGGTCTGGGCGGTGCTCGGATCGCTGTAGGCGTAGACCAGGCCCCAGATGGTCGCGGCGCCGACGAAGCTGATCGCCATCGGCAGGAAGATCAGCGACTTGGTGACCTGCTCGCCCGCGGGGGAGAGCTTGTCGGCCAGCACCGCGACGCCGAGCCCGAAGGCGACCGTCACGATCGGCACCACGAGGATCCACAGCAGGTTGTTCAGCAGCGCCGACCAGAAGGCTCCGCTCGAGAAGATCGCCTGGTAGTTCGCGAAGCCGTTCCACTGCGTGGAGTCGTCGTTCGCGAAGGAGTACACGATGGTCTGCACCGTCGGGTACAGCAGCATCAGCGTGATCAGCGCGAAGCCCGGCAGCAGGAAGGCATAGGGGATCACGCCCTCGGCGAAGCGGGACGGCAGCCCCTCGACGCACATGTTGAGGAAGCGGAAGAAGAGCATCGAGCCGCCGATGCCGACGATCAGACCGAGCAACCCGATGAGGATCGAGGAGTTCGCGAACCACTGCGGGTAGTAGGCGAAGGCGAGGAAGATGTTGCACGCCAGCCAGGCGGTGAGCACCATGCCGACGGCGCCGACGACGAGGCGCAGGGGGCGGGCGGGGGATCCGCCGCGCTCCCGTCCGACGGGCTCCGCCGGAGCCGGTGCGGTGACGGCCGCGGTGCTCACGCCGGCCACCCCGCCTCGATCTCGTCGCACACCTGCTGGGCGGTCTTCGACCCGCGCAGCCACTCGACCATCCCGGTCCAGAAGGAGCCGCCGCCGACGGCTGCGGGCATCACATCGGAGCCGTCGTAGCGGAACACCTGGGCGGTCGCGGCGATCTCCGCGACCCGGCGCGTGGTCTCGTCGGCGTACTGCGAAGCGTCGAAGGTGGTGTGCGGGCTGAGCCAGCCCCCGGCCTGGGCCCACGGGCCGCCGAACTCGGGGGAGGTGAGGAAGCGCATCAGCGCGACCGAGTCGTCGTCCAGGGAGAACAGGGCCGCGAGGTCGCCGCCGCCGAGGATCGGCTGGCCCTCGAAGCCGCCCTCCCAGGGCGGCATCGCGAACACGCCCACCTGGTTGTCCATGTCCGAGAGCACCGCCTCGGGGAAGAAGCCGGTGACGAAGTTGCCCTGCCGCACGAGCATCGCGCGCGCCGGGTCCTCGAACAGCGGCAGCGGTGCCTCCGAGAAGGGGGTGTTGAGGATGGTCTCCCGCCCGCCGAGCACGTTGCCCTCACCGAGCAGCAGCTCGCCGAGCAGGTCGAAGACCTCGACCACCTCGGGGGCGTTGAAGGGGATGCGGTGGTAGATCCAGTCGTCGTAGATGTCCGGGCCGTGGACGCGGAGCATGAACTCCTCGATCCAGTCCGTGCCCACCCAGCCGGTCGCCTGCTCGGCGCCCCAGGCGTCGGACCAGGGGGCGATGCCGGAGGCCTTGATGTCGTCGGCGATGTCGTACAGCTCCTGCATCGTCGCGGGTTCCTCCGACCAGCCGCCCGCCTGGTAGGCCGGCTTCGGGTACCAGATCAGCGACTTGCAGGCCATGCGCATCGGCGCCCCGTAGACCCGGCCCTGCAGGCGGGCGGAGTCCAGGAAGCCCGGCACGAGCGTGCCCTCGAGGGCGTCGTAGTCGAGGTAGACGTCGATCGGCACCACGGCCCCGGCGGCCGCCTGGTCGAACAGCCCGCCGGGCTGGGGGAACAGGGCGATGTCCGGGGCGTCGCCCGCCCCGACCCGCTGCCGGATGGTGTTGGTGAAGTCGCTGTCCGGGGTGTACTGGACGGTGATGCCGCTCGAGGAGGTGAACTCCTCGAGGGAGGCTTCGAAGGCCTCCTGTTCCTGGCCGCCGAAGGCGCCGAGGACGGTGACGGTGCCGTCACCGGGGACGTCCCCGTCGGTGTAGCGGTCGACGGTGCCGAGGGCTCCGCCCCCGCTGTCGGGATTCTGCAGGCAGCCGGCCAGGCCGACGGTCGCGGCGGTCGCCGCGGCTCCGGCCAGGGCGGCGCGCCGGGTCAGGGATCGAGCCATGATCACTCCTTCGTGACGCAGGGGGACTGCTCCGTCGCCTCCGACCGTCGCCGCAGGTCGACCGATGGGTCACACCCTAGTCCCGCGGCCGCGCACCCGGCGGGCACCGCGGCCGGGTCGTGACGGTCGTGCGCGTTCCTGCCCGTCGTGCACCCTCCGTGCGCAGCGACGTGCAGGACGGGGCCCGGACCCGAGGGCCCGGACCCCGTCCGGTGGTGCTGAGGGCGATGTGCGGGAACGCCCGGCCCGCTCAGCTCTTGGTGGTCGTCGACTTCTTCCGCGTCGTCGTGGTGCGGCGCGCGGCGGGCTTCTTCGCGGGGCCCTTCGCGCGCTTCTCGGCGAGCTTCTCGATCGCGACCTGCTCGGTGATCTCCTCGACCTTCTCGCTGGCCCGCAGCGACACGTTCGTGGTGCCGTCGGTGATGTACGGGCCGAAGCGGCCGTCCTTGATGACGATCGGCTTCTCGGAGGTGGGATCCGTGCCGAGCTCCTTGAGCGGCGGCTTCGCGGCGGCGCGGCCGCGGGTCTTCGGCTGCGCGTAGATCTTCTCCGCCTCCTCGAGGGTGACCGTGAAGATCTGCTCCTCGGTCTCGAGCGAGCGGGAGTCGGAGCCCTTCTTCAGGTACGGGCCGTAGCGGCCGTTCTGAGCGGTGATCTCGGTGCCGTCGGCGGCGGTGCCGACCACGCGCGGAAGGCTGATCAGCTTCAGGGCGTCCTCGAGGGTGACGGTGGACAGGTCCATCGACTTCAGCAGCGAGCCGGTGCGGGGCTTGGGCTGCTTGGACTTGGGGACCTTCTTGCCGTCGACCTCGCCGGGCTCGGGCAGGACCTCGGTGACGTACGGGCCGTAGCGGCCGTCCTTGGCGATGATCTCGTGGCCGGTGGCCGGGTCGGTGCCGAGCACGCGGCCGTCGTCCTTGGCACGCTCGAGCATCTCGCGAGCCTTCTCGACGGTGAGCTCGTCGGGCGCGATGTCGTCGGAGACGTTCGCGCGGCGCGGCTCGGCGCCCTCGACCACGTTCCCCTCGGCGTCGCGGGGCAGCTCCTCGACGTAGGCACCGTAGCGGCCCACGCGCAGAGTGATGCCCTCGCCGATCTCGATGCTGTTGATCGCCCGGGCATCGATCTCGCCGAGATCGTCGACCATCGGCTTCAGGCCGATCGGGGTCTCCTCTCCGTCGGAGAGATAGAAGTCCTTCAGGTAGCGGGAGCGATTGAGATCGCCGCGCGCCATGCGGTCGAGCTGCTGCTCCATCTGCGCGGTGAAGTCGTAGTCGACGTAGGTCTCGAAGTGCTCCTCGAGCAGGCGCACCACCGCGAAGGCCGTCCAGGAGGGGACCAGGGCGGTGCCGCGGCGCAGCACGTAGCCGCGGTCCTGAACGGTCGCGACGGTCGAGGCGTAGGTCGAGGGGCGGCCGATGCCGCGCTCCTCGAGGGCCCGCACCAGCGATGCCTCGGTGTAGCGGGGCGGCGGGGTGGTGGTGTGCCCGTCGGGGGTCAGCTCGCGGGTGACCAGCTGCTGGCCCTCCTGCATCTGCGGCAGACGCTTGTCGCCGCCCTCGTCCTCCTGGCCGTAGCGGGAGGCGTCACGGCCCTCCTCGTAGGCGGCGAGGAAGCCGCGGAAGGTGATCACGGTGCCCGCGGCGCGGAAGGTCGCGGTGCGGCCCTCCTGCGCGAGGGTCAGCTCGACGGTCGAGGTGGTGCCCTTCGCGTCGGCCATCTGCGAGGCGACGGTGCGCTTCCAGATCAGCTCGTAGAGCCGGAACTCGTCGCCGGAGAGCTGCCCGGCGACCTCGGCCGGGGTGCGGAAGCGGTCGCCCGCAGGGCGGATCGCCTCGTGCGCCTCCTGCGCGGACTGCGAACGGTTCTGGTAGAGCCGGGGCTTGTCGGGCACGTACTGGGCGCCGTACAGCTCGGCGGCCTGCCCGCGGGAGGCGGAGATCGCCTCGCGCGAGAGGGTCACCGAGTCGGTACGCATGTAGGTGATGTAGCCGTTCTCGTACAGCGCCTGCGCGACCCGCATCGCCTGGCGCGCGCCGAGGCGCAGCTTGCGGCTGGCCTCCTGCTGCAGCGAGGAGGTGGTGAAGGGAGCGGCGGGCCGACGGGTGTAGGGCTTGGACTCGAGGGCCGTGACCTCCGCGGGGGCGCCGGACAGCGCCGTGACCAGGGCGCCGGCCGACTCCTCGGTGAGCACCGTCGCGGACTTCGAGCGGGGCTTCAGCTCGCCCGTGTCCGCGAAGTCGCTGCCGGTCGCGACGCGGGAACCGTCGACGGTGGCGATCTTCGCGGCGAACTGCTCGCCGCCCTCGGCCTGCGGGCCGAACACGCCGGTCACGTCCCAGTAGTCGGAGGCCACGAAGGCCATCCGCTCCCGCTCCCGCTCGACCACGAGGCGGGTCGCGACGGACTGCACGCGTCCCGCGGAGAGCGAGGGCTTGATCTTGCGCCACAGCACCGGGGACAGCTCGAAGCCGACCAGGCGGTCGATGATGCGGCGGGTCTCCTGCGCATCGACCAGGTGGGAGTCGATCTCGCGGGTGTTCTCGAGCGCGCCGAGGATGGCGTCCTTGGTGATCTCGTGGAACACCATCCGCTTGACCGGCAGGCCCTTCTTGGGCTTGAGCGTCTCGAGCAGGTGCCAGGCGATCGCCTCCCCCTCGCGGTCCTCATCGGTGGCGAGGTAGAGGGTGTCGGCGTCCTTGAGGGCCTTCTTGAGGTCCGCGACGGTCTTCTTCTTGTCGGGGCTGACGATGTAGTACGGGTCGAAGTCGCCCGCGACGTCGACGCCGAACTTCCCGTACGGCCCCTTCTTCATCTCGGCGGGGAGATCGCGGGGCACGGGGATGTCGCGGATGTGGCCCACCGAGGCGAGGACCGTGTAATCCTCCCCGAGGTAGCGGCCGATCGTCCGGGCCTTCGCCGGGGACTCGACGATCACGAGATGCCGTCCGCCAGTCACGGTGCGCAGTCCTTCCCCGCCGCGATGTCGCGGCGCATGAACCCGGGCAGCGTGCCCAGGTCAGAGAGTATTCGGGGCGCTGAGGGCGCTCACCGAGAGTTCACGGTACACGGTCGCCCGCTCAGGCCCGGTGTGAGATCGGCGTGCGCAGCAGCAGCACGAGCGCCATCCAGATCGCCGTGCCCCCGGCGATCAGCAGGGCCGTCGCGGTGAAGGCGGTGGACTGCTGGGCGGCGTCCTGGAGGTCGAGGGGCAGACCGAGGGAGCCGAGGTCCAGGGCGCCGAGGGCGAGCCCCGCGAGGCCGAGGCCGCCGAGCAGCACGCCGATCAGCATGTCGATGGCTCGGGTGCGCTGCAGGGCGGAGGAGGTCGCGGCGCGGCGTCGCCCGCGCCCGGGGGCGGCGGGGCGGCGGGCGAGGCGCCGACGGGCGAGCAGCCCGTCCACGGCCAGCGCGAGGAAGGTCCAGGCGGCCACGACCACGATCGCCCCGACGACGTCGGAGGGACGGTGCCACCCCTCGACGAGGGTGCCGATCCCTGCGGCGGCGGTCCAGGCGGCGCCGAGCGGTGCGAGGACCACCCGGGCCCCGCCGCTCGCGAGGACCACGGCCACGAGGGCGGTCGCAGCGAGAGTGGTGTGCCCCGAGGGGAAGGAGTTCGGGGTGATCTCGATGCCGGGGCCGAGGGCCTCGCGCGTGATCACCAGGTGCTTCAGCACCTGGGTGGTGACGTTCGCGCCGAGCACGACGAGGCCGATCGGCAGCAGCAGGTCGCCGCGTCGGCGCAGCAGCACCAGCACGGCCGCGATCGCGAGCAGGGCGATGACGGCCGGGGCGCTCACGGAAAGGATCGCGATCTGCGCATACTCGGCGAGGCGGCCCTCGTGGGCCTGCGCCCCGGAGAGGATCAGCTGGTCCATCCGCTGCCCGCTCGCGGTGCCGACGGCGGCCCGGGCCAGCACCCAGACCGCCGCCGCGGAGGCGAGCGCCATGAGCAGCGAGAGCACGGCCCGCACGGGCGGGGCGAGGCGCGGCGGGGCCTGCTCGGCGGAGCCGGCGTCGACGGGGCTCGTCGGGGAGGTGGGGCTCGTGGTCACAGGGTCACCATCCGGGAGATCAGGAGGTCGCGGACGAGAGGGAGGATCCGGGAGCGCTCGGCGTCGGCGTCGGAGTCGGTCAGGGCGCACACCGCCCCGAGGACCTGACCGAGCGTGAGCGTGCCGTCGAGGGCCCCGACGGTCCCGGCGAGGATCTGGTCGGCCGGGACCACGCGCCCGAGGCCCGCACCCTGCACCAGCTCGATCAGCAGCGGATCCCACGCGCCGGGCGTGAGGTGGCGCCGCTCGACCACGTCGGCGGCCCGGACCGGACGGCTCGCCAGGAGGGCGTCGTCGTCGAGGTCCTCGAGCTCGCTCAGCATCCGCAGGCCCGCGGCGAGGTGCTCGCCGAGGGTGCCGCTGCCGCTGCCCACCTGGTGCTCGGTGCGCAGGACGCCCGGGCGCCGGGGCTCGTCGGAGGTGGGGCCTGCGGCGGGGGCGGACCCGATGCCCGCGGCGGTCCCCGGATCCCCGGGACGGCGCAGCAGGAGGTAACCGAAGCCGATCGCAGCGGTGTCGCGGGAGGCGAAGTCCTCGAGCCAGTCGCCGACGAGCGCGGTCCAGGCCGGGTCCCGGTCGGTGATCCCGCCGTCGCGTGCCCAGGTCTCCGCGTACTGCGCCGGGTCCTCCTGCTCGCGCTGGATCACCCAGGCGTCCACCCCGTCGGTCCGGGCGGGCTCGAGCCAGGAGCAGGGATGGGTGTCCCAGTCGGCATCGGCGGGGATCTCCCAGTTGCCGAGCAGCACGGCACGGCCGCCGGGGGAGAGATGCGCGGGCAGCGCGGCGAGCAGCTCGGCGAGCAGGGTGTCGCCCGCCCGGCCGCCGTCGCGGTAGGTCCACCCGCCCGTGCTGCCGGCGGTGCGGTTCTCCGGCACCGGCTCCTGCCGGGGCGTGATCACGAAGGGAGGATTGGAGACGATGAGGTCGAAGCGCTCGCCGGCGACGGGCTCGAGCAGCGAGCCGTGGCGCAGGTCGAGCTCGATCTGGTTGAGGGCGGCGTTGAAGGCCGCCATGGCGAGCGCGCGGTCGGACAGGTCGGTGGCGACCACGTGCTCGGCGTGCCGGGAGGCGTGGAGCGCTTGGATGCCGCCGCCGCAGCCGAGGTCCAGGACCCGGGAGACGCGCTCGCGCGGGGTGATCCGGGCGAGAGTGAGCGAGGCGCCGCCCACCCCGAGCACGTGCTCGGGCCCGAGGGGACGCCCGGTCGCGAGCTCGGACGGGTCCGAGGCGATCCACCAGGAGATCTCGCCGAGGTCGTCCTGGGCGGCGTAGGGGGCGAGGTCGATGAGGGCGCGCAGCGGCGGAGGCGCGGATCCGGGGCCGCCCGGGTCGAGGTCGGCGATCCCCAGGATCCCGAGCTCCTCCGCGCCAGAGGCGCCGAGCGAGGGCAGGGCCGCGTCGACCTCCGCGCGGGTCGCCGTACTGCCCAAGGTCAGCAGGGAGAAGAGCAGCGCCGCCGGGTCCGACGAGCCGGCCAGCGCCCGACGCGCGGGCAGCGGGTTCTCGCGGCGCAGCGCCGCCACGGCGACCTCGCCGAGCAGCTCCTCGGTCCGGGCCACGGTGTAGTCGGCGGCGCGGAGGTCGGCGCGCAGGGCGCTGATCAGCGCGGGCTGGACCTGGGGGACGTCGGTGGGCATGGCTACGATTGTGCCCCAGCCGTGAGGGGAGCTCGCGGTGACGATGTGGGGACCGCGCGCAGGGAATGAGGAGTCGATGAGGGCAGGCAGAGCGGCCGACCTCCTCACCGATCTCACGGGACCCCTGACCCGCCGCAGCTGCCTCACGCACGTGGAGGTCCGTCCGGAGCGGGAGGGCCGCCGGGGCGCCTTCCCGAGCTGGACCGATCCGCGCCTGCTCGCGCACCTCGCCGAGCGAGGGATCACGGCGCCCTGGATCCACCAGGAGGAGGCCGCGGAGCTGGCGCACGGGGGACAGGACGTGGTGCTCGCGACGGCGACCGCCTCGGGCAAGTCCCTCGCCTACCTGCTGCCGGTGCTCACGGCGGTGGGGGCGCGCGAGCTGGACGTGACGGCGCGCCGTGCGACCGCCCTGTACCTCTCGCCCACCAAGGCCCTCGCCGCCGATCAGCTGACGAACATCACCGCGCTCGCCGACGGTGCGGGGCTGCGCGATGCGCGCGTCGCGGTGTACGACGGGGACACCCCGACGGAGCAGCGGCGTTGGGTGCGGCGCCACGCCACCGTGGTGCTCACCAATCCCGACATGCTGCACTTCGGGATCCTCCCCGGGCACGAGCAGTGGGCGAGCTTCTTCCGGGCCCTGCGCTACCTGGTGATCGACGAGTGCCACACCTATCGGGGCGTGTTCGGCAGCCACGTGGCGATGGTGATGCGGCGGCTGCGGCGGATCGCGGAGCACTACCGCGCCGAGCCCACGTTCGTGCTCGCCTCCGCGACGACCGCGAACCCGGAGCTGTCCGCCTCGCGCCTGATCGGCCGGGAGGTGCAGGCGGTCACCGAGGACGGGTCCCCGCGCGCGGGGCTCACGATCGGGCTGTGGGAGCCCGGGACCCGCGCCCGGGTGGACGGACGCGGCCCCGGCGCGACGGCGGACGGCGCGGAGCTGCTCGACGCCGAGCTCGAGCAGTCGGGGGAGCACGCCGACGGCCGCGACGGCGGACGCGAGGCGCCCCTGCGCCGCTCGGCGACCAGCGAGGCGGCCGCCCTGCTCGCGGATCTCGTCGAGCGCGACGTGCAGACCCTCGTCTTCGCTCGCTCCCGCCGCGGCGCGGAGCTCGTCGCCTCGGGCTCGCGGCGGCTGCTGGACCAGAAGGCGGAGCACACGCTCGCGCCGGCGCTCGCCGACCGTGCCCGTCGCATCGCGGCCTATCGCGGCGGGTACCTGGCGCGCGAGCGCCGCGCTCTCGAGGACTCCCTGCGCTCGGGCGAGCTGCGGGCTCTCGCCTCGACCAACGCCCTCGAGCTGGGGATCGACATCGCGGGCCTCGATGCGGTGGTGGTCGCGGGATGGCCGGGGACCCGGGCCTCCCTGTGGCAGCAGTTCGGCCGCGCCGGTCGGCGGCAGGACGGGGACGGGGGAGCCCTCGCCCTGTTCGTCGCGCGGGAGGACCCGCTGGACACCTATGTCGTCCACCATCCCGAGACCGTGTTCCAGGCCCCCGTGGAGGCGGCGGTCTTCGACCCCGCGAACCCCTATGTGATGACCCCGCACCTGTGCGCGGCGGCCAGCGAGCTGGCGATCCGAGACGGCGAGGAGGACATCTTCGGGCCGACGGCGCGGGAGCTGCTGGACACCCTCGCCGGCCGCGGGGTGCTGCGGCGCCGTCCGCACGGCTGGTACTGGACGATGACGGAGTCGGCGCACGACCTGACCGACCTGCGGGGAAGCGGCGGGGAGCCGGTGCGGATCGTGGAGGAGGCGAGCGGTGCGCTGCTGGGCACGGTCGACGCGGCGAGCGCCCACAGCCAGGTCCATGACGGGGCGGTCTACCTCCACCAGGGCACCAGCTTCGTGGTGAATCACCTCGACGTCGAGCGGGCCGTGGCCTTCGTGCACCGGGAGGATCCGCTGCACTCGACGCATCCGCAGTCGACCTCGACCATCCGTATCCGGCAGATCGACCGGGAGGTGCCGTGGGCGGGCGGGGTGCAGCTCTGCTTCGGCACCGTGGACGTCACCGACCAGGTCACGGGGTACCAGGTGCGGGACGTGTACACGCAGGTCGTGCTCGGCCAGCACCCGCTGGACCTGCCGCCGCGCACGCTCACCACGAAGGCGGTGTGGTGGGTGGTGCCGCGGTCCACGACGGACGCCGCCGAGATCCCCGGCGAGGAGCTGCCCGGGGCGCTGCACGCCGCCGAGCATGCGGCGATCTCGATGCTGCCGCTGCTGGCCACGTGCGACCGCTGGGACATCGGCGGGGTCTCCACGGCGCAGCACGAGGACACCGGCGAGCCGACGATCTTCGTGTACGACGGCGCGCCCGGCGGCGCGGGCTTCGCCGAACGCGGGGCCGACGACGCTGCGGCCTGGTTGCGGGCGACCGCGGAGATGATCGGCGAGTGCGGCTGCGAGTCGGGCTGCCCGGCCTGCGTGGTCTCGCCCAAGTGCGGCAATGGCAACGAGCCGCTCTCGAAGGCGCAGGCCGAGGTGCTGCTCGGGCTGCTGCATCCCTGAGGCGTCGCGGACCGTCCGGGGCGCCGGGCGTCCCGCCGTCACGGACGGGTCACCGTCTGCTGATCGCGGGGGTCGGGACCGGCCCGGGCCCGCGCGGTCCGCTCGGGCAGCGGTGCGGCGGTGACCTCGACAGTCACCAGCACATCCCACTCGCGCAGCTCGCAGGCGGTGAGGCGGGCGTCGTTGCGGGAGGCGACCTCGGCGGCGACGCCGCAGGGGTCGCCGTGGGCGACGGCGAGGGCGTCGGCCCCGGCGAGGGCGGCGAGGTCCGCAGCGGTCGCGGCACGGGCCTGGGCGAGGGTCCCGCCGCCCAGCAGCGACAGCCCCGCGATCAGCAGTGTGCTCGCCCCGGTCCAGGCCAGCACCCCGGCGGCCCCGGTGCTCATGGTCCGGCCCCCTCGATCAGGTGCGGCTCGCGGCGGGCCTCGGCGTCGGCGCTGATCTCCCAGGCGGCGCCCGCGAGCGGACCGGAGCCGGCGCGCAGGGTGCGGCGCACCTCGACCCGTACCCAGGCGCCCTCGCCGCTGATCGACACGACCGCGCCGGGCCCGCCGATGCGCTCGGCGGTCGCGATCGCGGCGGCGGGGTCCTCGCCGCGGGCGAGCTCGCGGACGGCGCCCCGGGCCGCGCTCTCGAGTCGCACCTGGGCGCCGAGGCCGAGGCCGACGAGCAGCAGCACGAGCACCATCATCACCACCACCGGGAGCACGATCGCGGTCTCGGCGGTGGCGGAGCCCCGGTCGTCCCGCAGCGGGGACGACCGGGGACGCCGAGGCATCACGACCCCTTGGACAGGGCCGAGGTGATGATGCCGAAGAGGATCTCGCGGACCTCTCCGGAGGCCAGCAGGGCGACCAGCACCGCGGCGAAACCGCAGGCCGCGAGCACTGTGATGGCGTACTCGGCGGTCGAGGCGCCGGTCTCGTCGCGCAGCGCGCGGGAGAGGCCCCGGCGCATCCGTGTGAGGGTGAGGGACATGTCGTGCTCCTTCGGGTCGTGGACGGGCGAGGCCGTCCGGGACCGGTCGACGGGAGTCGACCGGATGGGGCGGTGCGAGCCGCCCCCGCCGGGAGTCCCCGGCGGGTCCAGGAGGGTCCGGAGGACCGGTGGGGAGGACGCGGAGGGAGGGCGCGCTCATGGCGTCGCCCCGGCCGCCCCGAGCTGGAGGGTGCCGCCCAGCAGGGAAATGACGGTGGGGATGATGCCGAGCGCGACGAAGGCGGGGAGGAGCGCTATGCCGGTGGGCAGAACCAGGCGCACCGCGAGCTGGGCGGCACGCACCTCGGCGTCCCGTGCCTTCCCGCGGCGGGCGTCGAGTGCGGCCGAGCGCAGCACTCGGGCGAGGTCCGCCCCGGAGGTCTCGGCGAGCACCGCGGAGCGGCCCAGCGCCGCGAACCGCTCGGGCAGGTCGGCGACGGCGAGGGTGGCCGGGACGCCACCGCGCAGGGCCGTGCCGAGGCGGGCGAGACCGCGGGCGTCCGGGCCGTCGGGCAGCGACTCCGCCACGGCGGTGACGGCGTGGGCGAGGGGAGAGCCCGCCTCGAGCACCCCGGCGATCAGCTCGAGCGCCACCGAGGGATCGACCTCGTCGTCCGTCGGCGGATCGGCGCGGTCCAGCAGGCGGCGCATCCACCACCAGCCGAGGCCCGTGAGGGCGAGGCCGGTCGCGCCGAGGAGGTTCCCGGCGGGGGAGGCCAGCAGCAGCCGCAGCGGGTCCCCGCCGAGCAGCATGCCCAGGCCGAGTCCGGCGAGCGGCAGCACCAGCAGGATCCGGGCGGTCGAGCGGGGCCCGGCGAACGCGGAGCGGCGGGCGAGGGCCGCGTCGTGGAGGTCCCGCTGCGCATCGGCGAGACCCTGCAGCATCCCGGCGGTCGGGGCACCGGTCCGCTCGCACACCGCGAGCGCGGCGCCGAGGCTGCCGATCCGCGCGCTCCGGGCCAGCGCCCCGGTGGCGGCCCGCCGGGGATCCGCCCCCGCCGCCCCGGCCCGCGCGACCTCGGCGAGGTCGCCCGCCGGGAGGGTGCGGGCGAGTGCGGCCCAGGCCTGGCGGAGCCCTGCCCCGGAGGCGATCACGGTCGCCAGCTGCTCGATCATCCGCGCCGTCTCGAGGGGGCCGGAGGCGGAACGGCGGATCCGGGTCCGCGGTCCGGGCTCTCCGGTCCTGTCCCGTGCGGGGGCCGGCGCCCAGAGGACGACGAGTCCGAGGACGAGGGGCAGGAGCAGCAGCGCTGTGCTCGGCACCTCGAGTCGGGGCAGCCCCAGCGGGAGGAGGGCGTCGAGGTTCATGCCGCTCGCCGCCCCGGGGTCGAGATCGTCAGGGACCGCTCGGAGCGCGCGGCCGGCGGCTCCGCGGGGTTTTCGCGCCGCGGGGCCTCGGCGGCGGGGCGCAGCCGTTCGGCGAGGTGCCCGGCGGCCGGGCCTTCGAGGAGGCGTCCGTCGACGGGGCGCAGCGCGGTGCTCGCGCGGAGCAGGCCGTCCTCGCCGCGGTCCAGGACCGCGATCTCCTCGAGCACGCGGCGGCCGTGGTGCCGTCCGAGCTGGATGACGACCTCCAGGGCGCTCGCGACCTGGACCGCGAGGGCTCCGCGGTCGAGCCCGCCGAGGGCGCCGAGGGCCTCGAGCCGGGCGGGCACGTCCGCGGCGGTGTTCGCGTGGACCGTGCCGCAGCCGCCTTCATGCCCCGTGTTGAGCGCCTGCAGCAGCTCGCGGATCTCGGCGCCGCGGCACTCGCCGAGCACCAGCCGGTCAGGGCGCATGCGCAGGCTCTGCCGCACGAGCGTGGTGAGGTCCACGGCACCGGCACCCTCGGAGTTGGCGTGCCGGGACTGCAGGTGCACGACGTGCGGATGGTCCACCGCGAGCTCGAGGACATCCTCGACGACGACGATCCGTTCGGTCTCCGGGACCGAGGCGAGCATCGCCGCCAGCAGGGTCGACTTCCCGGTGCCCGTCCCGCCGGTGACCAGGAAGGGGACCCGGGCGGCCACGACCGCGCGCAGCACCTCCGCCGTCTCGGGGCCGAAGGCGCCGCGGGCCTGCAGCGCCGCGAGGTCCAGATGCTCCCTCGCCGGCAGACGCAGGGACAGGATCGCCCCGCCCGGGGAGAGCGGAGGCAGCACGGCATGGAAGCGGATGCCGCTCGGGAGGTGGGCGTCCGCCCAGGGCATGGCGTCGTCGAGACGTCGCCCGCCGCTGGTCGCCAGGCGCACGGCGAGGTCGCGCGCCTCCTCGGGCGACAGACGGACCCCGCTGCGGTGCAGGCCCGTGCCGTCGTCGGCCCAGACCGTGCCGTCGTCGTTGACCAGCAGGTCGGTGACGCCCGGGGCGATCAGCGCCTGGAGCGGCCCGAGCCCGTCGACGTGGTCCCGCACCCGAGCGGTCAGCTCGAGGGTCGCGGCCGCGCCCAGCACCCGGCCCTGCTCCCGGAGCAGGCCCGCGATCCGGGTGACGTCCACGGGCCCCGGCCGGCGCACGAGATCCGCGCGGACCCGGTGCAGCAGCTCCCCGAGACCGGCGGGATCCGCACCGGCGCCCGCGGCAGGGAGCGGGGTCGCCGCAGTGCTCATCGCCGTGCCTCCTCACGCAGCCGCGACACCAGCTCGCGGGCGGTGCGGTCGGCGCCGCCCCGTCGCACATCGAGGAGCGGAACGTCCCCCCGCGGCCCGTCGCGGAAAGTTCCGAGGAGGGGCAGGCCGAGGTCCGCGACGACCTCGCGGGCGCTCGGACCACGGTCCCGACGCACGACCGCACCGACCCGGCCCGCGGCCGGGGCCCAGTCCCGCAGCCGCCGTTCCGCAGCCCGGACCGCGCCCTCCCGCCCCGGCACCACCAGCACGAGGTGGTCCAGGAGATCCAGGGCGGGCCGGACCAGCGACGGGGCGAGGTCCACGACGACGGTCCCCGCGAGCGGGGCGAGGGAGGAGAGCGCCCGGCGCAGGGCCTCCGCGCCGGGACCCCCGTCCTCCCCGGCCACGAGCAGACGGACGTCGTCCACGAGCGGCAGTCCCGTGCGCAGGGCCTCGCCGTCATCCGGTCCCAGCCGTGTCGCCTCCTGCCAGGTGATGCCTCTGATCGGGGGAGCCTCGACGAGCAGGTCCAGACCGCCGCCGAGCGGATCCGCATCGATCAGCACCACCGGGCCGTCGGCACGTGCCGCGGCGGCCAGCCGCGCGGCGAGGCTCGAGGCCCCCGCACCGCCGCAGCCCCCGGCGACCCCGAGGAGGAGGGCGGAGCCGCGGGGCCGGGAGAGCTCGGCGAGATGGGCGAGCAGCGACTCCGAGTCCCGCGGGAGCCGCAGCACGGCCCGCGCCTGTCCCGCGAGGGCGACCCTCCAGACCTCCGGCGCGATCTCCTCGTCCCCGGTGAGGACGAGCAGCGGCGGGGCATCCCGCGCGAGCGGGGATCCGAGGGTGACGCCGGCCTCCGTGACCACCGCGCAGGCGGCGCCCACACCGGCGGCGCCCTCGCTCGCGGCGTCGGCGTCGACGAGCGCCAACCCCACGGCGGCGGTATGGTCCGCCAGCTGCTCGCGGAGACCCTCCGAGCGGCCTCTCCAGAGAACCGCGGAACCTCGCGTCGGCGGGCCGGCGACCCGCGGGAGCGGGCGCTCCGGGAATCGGGAGCGGCGGCGGCGCGAGGTGCCGTCCCCGAGGGGATCGGGCTCGGTCGGCACAGGGCGCAGATCCGTGGCGTCGGCGAGAGAAGTGCTGGTCATGCTGCCATCGTGGCGACACGAACGCGACCTGCGCGCCCCCGACGGGCCCACGGTGGATAAACCGCACCTGGGGAGGAACGGTCAGATACTCACCCCCGTTGCACACCCCGGAACCCGGGTGTACTGTGATCTGGACAACGACGAATACCGGCATCGGAACCCACGTTCGACTGGTCCCCGCAATGGACCGGCTGTGAGGCGTCGACAGCGCCACCGCAGCCACACCCCGTGAACGCCTGATCCCGATGCAGATGGCTCGTCAGGAGCGGCGTCACGATGATCGTGACGCCGCTCCTTCATGTCCGGGCCCTTGCAGGGGGCGGGCGTGCCCCCCCCTGCACCATTCGGCACAAGGGACGGTGTGTTCGAGGGCGTGTCCCCCCCCCCCCCCCCCCCCCCCCTCCGCCATGTCCGGGCCCGTGCAGGGAGCGGATGCGCCCCCTGCCTCCCCCCGGCTCTTCTCAGATCTCCAGGTCCACCACGACCGGCGCGTGGTCCGAGGCGCCCTTGCCCTTGCGCTCCTCGCGGTCGATGAAGGTGCCCGTCACGGCCTGCTGCACGGCGGGGGAGCCGAGCACGAAGTCGATGCGCATGCCTTCCTTCTTCGGGAAGCGCAGCGCCTGGTAGTCCCAGTAGGTGTAGACGCCGGGGCCGGGATGCTCGGGCCGGACCACATCGGCGAAGCCCTCGTCCACGACGGCTCGGAAAGCGGCCCGCTCCGGTTCGGTGACATGGGTCTTGCCCTCGAAGAAGCCCATGTCCCACACGTCGTCGTCCTGCGGGGCGACGTTGAAGTCGCCGACCAGCACGGCCCGCGCCGCGGGGTCCGCCGCGAGCTCGCGGGCGCCCTCCGCGCGCAGCGCCTCCAGCCAGCGCAGCTTGTAGCCGTAGTGGGGGTGGTCCAGCTCGCGCCCGTTGGGGACGTACAACGACCAGATCCGCAGGTCAGCGCCCTTCGGGCCGACGGTGCCGCCGAGCGCACGCGCCTCCACGACACCGGTTCCGTCCTCCGGCCAGGTGGGCACGGCCGGCAGCTCGGTCTGCACGTCCCGCAGGCCGACGCGCGAGATCAGCGCGACGCCGTTCCATTGGTTCAGGCCGTGGGCGGCGACCTCGTAGCCGGCCGCCTCGAGCGCGGCGAGGTCGAGCTGGGCGGGCTTGGCCTTGATCTCCTGCAGGGCCAGGACGTCCACCTGGTGGCGGTCCAGGAAGGCGAGGACGCGGTCCATCCGGGCCCGCAGGGAGTTGATGTTCCAGGTCGCGATGCGCATGGTGTCGATCCTACGGGGGAGCGCAGTCGCCAGCGGGAGGAGCCGAGCGCTCGTAGACTCTCCCTCATGGCGCGCGCTCTCGTCACCGGATCCACCTCAGGCCTCGGCCTCGAGTTCGCCTGGCAGCTCGCGGGCACCGGGCACCACCTCGTGCTGGTCGCCCGGGACGAGAGCAGGCTGCGCACGATCGCCGAGCAGATCCGGGACGTGCATCCCGTGCAGGTCGAGGTGATCGCCGCGGACCTCGCCGACCGCGAGGATCTCGACCGCGTCGCGATCCGGCTCACCGATCCCGTGGAGCGCATCGACCTGCTCGTCAACAACGCCGGGTACGGACTGAGGGGCGGCTTCCTCGAGATCGGCGTCGAGGACCACGAGCGGCAGATGGACACCCTCATGCGCGCGGTGCTGGTGCTCTCCCATGCCGCCGCCCGGAGCATGGTCCAGCGGCGCAAGGGCGCGATCATCAACGTCAGCTCGCTCGCCGGCTACACCGCCGCCGGACCCTACGCGGCCTCGAAGGGCTGGGTCACGGTGTTCACCGAGTCCCTCGCCATGGAGCTCAAGGGCACGGGCGTGACCGCGACCGCGCTCCTGCCCGGTTTCGTGCAGACCGAGCTGCACGAGGGCGCCTCCCGCCGCCGGGACGGACTGCCCCGCGTCACCTGGCTGCGGGCCCCGTTCGTCGTCGAGCACGCCCTCAAGGACGCCGCGAAGGGCGTGGTGCTGTCCATCCCGTCGGTCGGCTATCGCACTGCCGGCGAGGTTTCCCGCGTCGCTCCCCGTTCGGTGATGCGGGCGCTGTCCTCCCCGTCCTGGTACGCCCGGATCACGGCGCGGGCCGTGGACCGCTCCCGCAAGCGGGCCTCCCGCCGGAACCTTCATGCGCACTGGCAGCGCGACGAGGACTGATCCTGCCCGGGTGCCCCGGATGCGTCCCGGGTCGGGAGGGGCCGGTCCATTACGCTGACCGCATGTCCGAGACCAGCGCCTCCGCCTCCGCCCGTTCGACCGTCGATCCCGCTCTCGCCGCCGACCGCGAGCGCCTGCGCGAGCTGATCCGCGACCTCGCCGTCGTGCGCGGGAAGGTCACGCTCTCCTCGGGCGTCGAGGCGGACCACTACGTCGACCTGCGGCGCATCACCCTCCACCACGAGGCCTCGCCGCTCGTCGGCCGGGTCATGCTGGACCTGCTGCGACGCGAGGGCCTGGTGCCCGGTGTCGAGGCCGTCGGCGGGCTGACCCTCGGCGCGGATCCGGTCGCGACCTCGATCCTGCACGCCTCCGCCGCCGACGCGGACTCGCCCGCGCTCGACGCCTTCGTGGTGCGCAAGGCGCAGAAGTCCCACGGCCTGCAGCGCCGCATCGAGGGACCCGAGGTCTCCGGCCGACGGGTGGTCGCTGTCGAGGACACCTCCACCACCGGCGGCAGCGTGCTGACCGCGTGCGAGGCGCTCACGGAGGCGGGGGCGGAGATCGCGGCGGTCGCCGTGATCGTGCACCGCGCCGACGCCTCCCGCGAGGCCGTCGAGCAGGCCGGCTATCGCTACCTCGCCGCGTACGACATCTCCGAGCTCGAGATCTGAGCCGCCCGCACGGGCGGGGCGGAGCGGCGAGCCGGTCCCGCCATCGCGATCAGACCTCGTCGACCGCGAAGGTGTCGCAGGCCTGGACGGTGCCCTCGGAGTAGCCGACGGTGAACCAGTGCTGGCGCTGCTCGGAGGAGCCGTGGGTCCAGGACTCGGGGTTGACCTGGCCGCCGGCGACGTCGCCCTGGATGTGGTCGTCGCCCACGGCGCTCGCGGCGGACAGCGCCGAAGCGATGTCCTCGTCGGTGAGCGGGGCGAGCATCGGCTGGCCCTGGTCGTCGGTCGTGGCCGACGCGTGGTGGGCCCACACCCCCGCGTAGCAATCGGCCTGCAGCTCGAGCCGCACGGCGTCGGACTGCGGGCCGGTGCCGCTGCGGTCCGCGGACTGCATCGCCCCGGAGAGGTACTGGACGTGGTGCCCGTACTCATGGGCGACCACGTACATCTTCGCGAGCTGTCCGCCGTCGGCCCCGAACCGGGACGAGAGGGAGTCGAAGAAGTCGACGTCCACGTAGATCGTGGAGTCGGCGGGGCAGTAGAACGGGCCGACGTCGGCCGTCGCCGCGCCGCACCCCGTCTGCACCGACTGCGAGAAGACGATGCCCTGCGGCTCCACGAACTCCCAGCCCGCCTCGGGCGCGAGCTGCGCCCACAGCGAGTCGCCGGACTCGATCGTGGCCTGGACCAGGCACTCGTCGTCGGCGTTCGCATCCGCGCCGCTGGTGCACTGCTCGAGCACCCCGCCCTGGCCGCTCTGCCCCTGGGAGGTGCCGCCGCCCGCGACGAGGTCCATCACCTGGCCGGGGGAGAGGATCCCGGTCATCATCAGCACGAGCAGCACCACGAGGATCACGCAGCCGCCGGCGCCGCCGATCTTCAGCCCGCCGCCGCCGGGCCGGAAGCCGCCGCCGGTGCCGCCCCCGCCGGAGCGCGCCACGTTGTCCGATCGGATCTCGGCGTTGGGATTGAAGCTCATGCGCACAGGGTAAGCCCAGGAACTCCTGCGACAGGGCGGAACGATCCAGGTGATCCGGGGGTGCCGTGAGGCGGTCGCGGGGACGATCCGTGAACATGCTGGGGAGCTTCCCCCGCGGTGAGGAATCGCCGGGGCGCGGATCCCTAGGATGGAGGGGCCGGTCCCCGGCGCCCCGACCCCGCCGACCGACCCCCGGGAGAACACCGTGAACATCGTCGACTGGGCGATCTCGACCATGGACGCCCTCGGACCGATCGGCGTCTTCCTGCTGATCTTCCTCGAGAACGTCTTCCCGCCGATCCCCTCCGAGGTGATCCTGCCGCTCGCGGGCGTGGCCTCCGCCGGGCCGAGCCAGTCGTACTGGCTGATGCTGCTGGCCTCGATCGCCGGCTCCGTCGCCGGTGCCTGGCTGCTCTACGGGATCGGGCGCCTGCTGGGCCCCGAGCGGCTGCGGGTGATCTTCATCCGCCTCCCGCTCGTGCACGTCGAGGACTACGACAAGACCGTCGCCTTTATGGACCGCCACGGCTACAAGGCCATCTTCTTCGGCCGCTTCGTGCCCGGCATCCGCTCCCTGATCTCGATCCCCGCGGGCCTGTACGCGATGCCGCTGGGCAAGTTCACGCTGCTGACCGCGCTGGGCAGCGGGATCTGGAACACGATCTTCATGACCATCGGGTATTTCATGGGCTCGAACTGGACCGTGATCGAGCCCTACACCGACGTCTTCTCGAACGTCGTCTACGTGCTCATCGTGCTGGTCGCGGCCTGGTTCGGGATCAGGCTCCTGCTGCGCGAGCGGAAGCGCCGCGCGCTGGGTCTGCCCGATCCCGACGCCGACGAGCTCGCCGAGCTCGAGGAGGAGAAGGCCGAAGGGCGATGACGGAGGCGTCCCCCGCGACGGAGGAGCCGCGCGAGGTCGGCGTCGGACCCCATCCCGAGCCCTGGCCCGAGGACCCGCGGCTGGACCCCGAGCTGCTCGAGAACGGCGATCGCCGCAATGTCGAGGACCGCTTCCGCTACTGGCGGCGCGACGCGATCGTCGCCGAGCTCGACACCCGCCGCCACGACCTCCACGTCGCGATCGAGAACCTCGAGCACGACGCGAACATCGGCTCCGTGGTGCGCACCGCCAACGCCTTCGCCGTCGGCGCCTTCCACATCGTCGGCCGACGCCGCTGGAACCGGCGCGGCGCCATGGTCACCGACCGCTACCAGCACGAGATCCACCACGCCGACGCCGACGGACTCATCGCCTGGGCGCGCGCGGAGGGGCGGCCGCTGGTCGCGATCGACCTCGTGCCCGGCGCGCTGCCGCTCGAGCGCACCCGACTGCCGCGGAACGCGGTGCTCGTGGTCGGCCAGGAGGGACCGGGCGTGAGCCCCGAGATCCTCGCCGCCGCCGACCTCGTCGTGGGCATCACCCAGTTCGGGTCGACCCGCTCGATCAACGTCGCCGCCGCGGCCGCGATCGCGATGCACGCCTGGATCCTGCAGCACGCCGACATCCCCGAGGGGCCGCTGCGCTGAGCCTGCCGGAGAGGACGCCGGCGCAGCACGACGGGCGACTGTCCATGCGGGACCTCGGCCCGGGAAGGGTCAGGCGCGCTGTGGAACAATGAGCCCGATCGGACGACCCGCGCCCCCTGGCGCCCGGAGGTCGTCACGGACTCCCATCGACGAAGGAGAACCCCCATGGCAGTCGCCACCCCGGATCAGTACGCAGAGATGATCGACCGCGCCAAGGCGGGCAAGTTCGCCTACCCGGCCGTGAACGTCTCGAGCTCCCAGACCGCCACCGCCGCGCTGCAGGGCTTCGCCGAGGCGAACTCCGACGGCATCATCCAGGTGTCCTTCGGCGGCGCCGAGTACCTCTCCGGCTCGACCATCAAGGACCGCGTCGCCGGCTCCATCGCGCTCGCCGAGTACGTGCACGCGGTCGCCAAGAACTACCCGATCAACGTCGCGCTGCACACCGACCACTGCGCCAAGGAGGTCCTGCCCACCTGGGTCGAGCCCCTCATCGAGTGGGACCTCGAGAACCGCGTGAACAAGGGCCTGGACCCGCTGTTCCAGTCGCACATGTGGGACGGCTCGGCCGTGCCGGTCGACGAGAACCTCGAGATCGCCGAGAAGCTGCTCGCCAAGACCACCGCCGCCAAGAAGATCCTCGAGATCGAGGTCGGCGTCGTGGGCGGCGAGGAGGACGGCGTCTCCGCGGACGTCGACGAGTCCAAGCTCTTCTCCACCCCGGAGGACGGCCTGAAGACCGCCGCCGCCCTGGGCCTCGGCGAGAACGGCCGCTACCTGACCGCGCTCACCTTCGGCAACGTGCACGGCGTGTACAAGCCGGGCAACGTGAAGCTCACCCCTTCGATCCTGCTGGACATCCAGAAGGCCGTGGGCGAGAAGTACGGCAAGGAGATGCCCTTCGACCTGGTGATGCACGGCGGCTCCGGCTCGACCCTCGAGGAGATCCGGACCGCGGTCGACAACGGCGTCATCAAGATGAACATCGACACCGACACCCAGTACGCCTTCACCCGCCCCGTCGTCTCGCACATGTTCGAGAACTACGACGGCGTGCTGAAAATCGACGGCGAGGTCGGCAACAAGAAGGCCTACGACCCCCGCGCCTGGGGCAAGAAGGCCGAGGCCGGCATGGCCGCCCGCATCGTCGAGGCCTGCGAGAACCTCCGCTCGGCGGGTACTCACGCCTGATCGACGAGCTGTGAGCCCGCAGTCGTCGGCGAGGTACGAGTCGGCGGCGCAGGGCGAACGGCAGGAGATCAGGCAGTCGGACACGCCTGATCGACGAGCTGTGAGCCCGCAGTCGTCGGCGAGGTACGAGTCGGCGGCGCAGGGCGAACGGCAGGAGATCAGGCAGTCGGACACGCCTGATCGACGAGCTGTGAGCTGAGCTCAGATCAGCGAGGCCCCCGGAGCGTTGCTCCGGGGGCCTCGTTGTATCCGTCGGCCGTGCTCACCAGCGGCGGCGCGGCCCCTGGGCGCGGCCCATGACGCGCCGCAGAGCGGGCAGCACGTCCGCGAGGAAGACCCCGGCGATGACGATGCCGATGAGCATGAACAGCATCGAGGCGCCGCCGTTGCCGATCGGGTAGGGCAGCGACAGGAAGCCGAGCAGCATCGCGACCCCGGTCAGCACGCACCAGAACACCTTCGAGCGCTTGCCTGCCGCGGTGTACGCGTCGGGGCGGAAGCGCAGGGCGTTCACGAAGGCCCACACCTCGACGGCGAGCAGGGCGAGGGCGAGCACGGCGAGGATCCACATCTGGATGAGGGCGATCATCGCCTCAGGATACGGTCGCGTGCTGAAGGTCCTTCGAGGACGGACCGCCTCGGGTCCGGGTGGGGAGGGACGCCTCAGCGGGTGCGATCCGGGTCCGAGCGGTCGGTGATCAGCAGCTCGAGCGCCTCGGTGGTGGCGGGCGGCTCGAGCGCCCGCATCTCCCGGGTGAGGGGGCGCGGCCCGATCGCCTCGCCGTCGGCCGCGACCACCAGGCTGGGCAGGAACCTCTTGGCCTCGACGGCGCTCAGCCCGGTCGATTGCAGCAGGTCGATCGCGAGGGAGCGCAGCTGGATGGTGAGGGTCACGCCCTCGAAGTGCCCGGCCCGCCCGGGCCGGGTTCCCTCGTCGTTCTGAAGCAGCATCTCGGGGGTGAGATAGGAGCAGAACAGCCGAAGCCGACGCCGCGCCTCGGTGAAGTCGACCTCGTCGCGCTGCACGGCCTCCCGCAGGGCACCGACCGCGTCCCGCGCGGCGAGCAGCGCGTCGGCGAGCCGCGAGTGGGCATCGCCGTGGACCGCCTCGAGGAACTCGACCTCGCGGCGGGCGATGACGCGCATATTCCGCATCGCCCGGTCCGAGCCGATCAGGAGGTGCTGCAGCCGCTCGACCTGGTGGGCGTGCCGCACGCCGGTCGGGGAGAAGGTCGCCATCTCGTTGGCGACGTCGTTGGCGAGGGTCCACTCGTCGGTGTACTTCTGGGAGCTGGAGCGCAGGCTCACGAGGGCCGCCCGCGCGACGCCGTGATCGCCGCTGCGGGCGGCGAGGGCGAGGGCCACGAGCGTGTCGTCGAGCTCGCCGAAGAACGAGCAGGCGGCGCGGGCCTGCAGGCGCAGCGGGTTCCCCGACAGCAGCAGGTGCACGACGATCGCGACGGTCACGCCGGTCAGGGCGTCGAGCACCCGCCCGCCCGGGGTCATCCCCGGGGTGACCGGCATGATCATCACCAGCAGCGACTGGATCGCGGTCTGGAAGCCGAACAGCGAGGACTTGTCGATGAAACGGGCCAGCAGCCCGGCGACCAGCACCACCACGAAGATCTGCCAGGTGCCGGAGCCGAGCAGGGAGCGGGCCAGCTCGCCGAGGAGCACGCCGAGCATGACGCCCGACGCCAGCTCGACGACCTTGCGCATCTTCTTCTCGATGCCGAAGCCGATGATGATGAAGGCGACGATCGAGGAGAAGAAGGGATGCTCGTGGTTCCACAGGAATCCCGAGACGAGATAGGCGAGGGACGCGGCGAGGGCGGCGCGGGCGACGGTCAGGGCGTCGGACCGCCCGCGGGAGAACCCGGTGGTGAACCAGCCGGTGATCGCACCGCGGGCCCGCTCGGGCCAGGGCGCGGGGGAGGAGAGGGGGCTCATGGGCGGACCGGATCCTCTCGCCGCAGGCGCAGCAGCTCGGTGAGCTCGAAGGTGTCGCCATCACGCGCACCGCGTCCGACGACGAGCGGGGCCGGGGAGGGCTCCGGGTCCGCGCCGCGCAGCCGGGCCAGCAGCCCGCCCTCGACCCGCATCACGTAGTAGTTGCCCGCAGCGTCCACGGCGAGGGACCGGTCCTGCTTGAGATACCAGCCCTGCAGCGAGGTGCGCAGCGTGCCGCTCCCTGTGAACGGCCGGGCCCGCAGGGGGATCGGGTCGATCCCGGCGGCGGCGTACCCGGCGACGGCCTCCCGGATGAGGGCGGTGGCCCGCTCGTGCTCGTCCTGGCGGGCGGCGCGCAGGGCCTGCTCCTTGGCCTCGACCACCTCGCGGCGGTGCCGGATCCACTCGGCCTGATCGTCCTGCGCGCTCATGGCGTCCATTGTTCCAGGTGGGCGGGCGCACCGTCCGGGAGACGGCGTGGGAGGTGCGTGAAGGTGCCGCGCAGGTGGGCCCGGGCTTGCGGGCGCGGGCTCAGAGCTTCGCGGTCGCGGGGCGCTCGCCGTGGTCGCGGGCCACGACGATCGGCTCCTGGGCGGCGTCCACCCAGGTCACGCGATCCTCGCCGGATGAGTCGGCGACCGCGACCCCCACGCTCAGCGGGGCGTCGAGCGGCACCGCGCGGCGCACCACGGCGAGGGCGATCGGTCCCAGATCGGCGTGCAGCGCGGAGGAGGTGACGGTGCCGACTGCTTTCCCGTCGGCCCCGCCGAGGCGCACCTCGCCGCCCACCCCGACCGGGAGGTCCTGCGAGCCGTCGAGGTGCAGCATGACCAGCCGGCGCGGCGGCTGGCCGAGGTTGAGCACCTTCGCGACCGTCTCCTGGCCGCGGTAGCAGCCCTTCGCCGTGTGCACCGCGGTGCGCAGCAGGTCGAGCTCGTGCGGGATGGTGCGCTCGTCGATCTCGCGGGCGGCGCGGGCCCGATGGTCCGCGATCCGCAGTGCCTCCCAGGAGGACATGCCGGCCAGCTGCTCCCCGGCCCAGGGGAGGCCACGGAGGGCCGCCGCGTCGAGCACGGTGAGGACGGCGCCGACGGGATCCTCCGGATCCGGCCCGTAGGCCACGCCGCCGGGGGCGACCTGCGGCCAGGGCTCGGCCCAGACGGCCACCGGATCGGGCAGGCCGAGACCGGGGAGCACCTCGGCCGCGGGTGCGAGAGCGCCGAGGACCCGCAGGTCGTCGCGGTCGATCAGCTCGACGCGGGCGGCGAAGCGCATCATCTCGAGGTAGCGCCGCAGGCCGGCCCGCGCTCCCGCGTCGAGTATCAGCAGCAGCGCCTCCTCCTCGAGGACCACCGAGGAGGCGAGATGCTCGACGCGACCCTGCGGAGAGAGCACGGCGAGGCTCGCCGAGGAGCCGACGGGGGTGCCGGCGAGGACCTGGCTGGTGATGGTGGTCATCCAGGTGCGGGCGTCGGTGCCGCGCACCTCGAGCAGCTCGAGCTGGCCGAGGTCGACGACCGCGCGCCGGTCCAGGAGCCGACGCTGCTCGCGCAGCGGGGCGCCATAGTGCACGGGCACCGCGGCGTCGGGGCCCTCGCCGAGCACCGCCCCGGTGACGAACAGCGGACGATGGGCGCCGACGGGCTCAGGCACGATGCAGCTCCAGGGAGACGAAGGGGGCGAGATCCGGGTGGGGATCCGCGGCGGTGACGGGCAGGCGCCGCTCCCACAGCCACATCATCCGGCCGGCGATGTAGCCGAACATGCGGGTGTCGGTGACCAGCGGACGACCGTCGGCCGCGCTCTCACCCAGGGCGAGCTGGACGCGCGGTCCGCGGACCTCGCCGCGCCAGGTCTCGGAGTGCTCCTGCCCGGTCTCCCCGTCCCGGCGCGTGACCTGCGCGGTCAGGGCGTGAGAGAGGAAGGCGGCGGGGTCGCCGGGGCGGGCGGCGCGCGCCGCGGCGAGGTCCTGCCCCGGCAGCGGTTCGCCGACGGTCCACACGCCGTCCTCGCGCAGCAGCAGACGGCGCGAGGCCTCGGCGGCGACGGGCTGCGCGGCGGCGAAGGCGCTCGTGGGAGGCAGGGGGGCGGAGTCGTCCAGCTCGTGGATCACCGAGCGCCAGGCGAGGGTGCCGTCCGGGCGGGCGGTGGTGGTGAGGGTCTGCTCGATCCGTCGGTCGGGGGCGTCGGCGTCCCCCGCACGATGGACCGCGCCCGAGCCCGACCATGATCCGACCAGCCAGGCCAGGGGGTAGAGCGACGGGGGGAGGCTGGGGTCCAGCTCGATCGGCATGGTGCCGCTCAGCGGGAGAAGAGACGGAGCAGCACCAGGATCGTGAAGGCGAGGGTGCCGAGGCCCACGAGGACCACGAGCGCGATGAAGAACAGGCTGAGCACGGACATGCCCGCGAGTCTACCGGGGAACCGAGGCCCCGCGGCCTCAGGAGACGAGGACCACCGCGAGGTGCGCGAGCACGCCCACGGTCGCCACGGGCACCGCCGCCACGGCGATCGAGGGCACGGGCTCCCGGGCCACGAGCGAGGAGCCGACGAGCAGGTGGGCGCTCGAGGAGCCGACGGCGCTGACCAGGCCGAGCACGATGGCCATGGGCAGCGACACCGCCGCCAGGGAGACCGCGATCGCGGCGGTCAACGCGGCGCCGGCCGCCCCCGAGAGCAGGAACCGCAGCGTCGAGGGGAGCATCGTGGCGTTCAGCAGCAGGGTCGCCGCGAGGCCCGTCGCCACCGCCGTCACCACGCCGGTGGGCCCGCCGGTCTCGGCCTGCTGCTGGGCGAGGACCCACGTCGCCGCGAGTCCGGAGACGAACGCCCCGGCCACCGTGCCGGTCAGCGAGGCGGTCAGGTCGCGGCGGTCGCGCCGCAGCATCTGGTGGAGGAAGGCGGCGAGCACGCCGAGGGCGGAGACCATGAGCACTCCGCCGACGGGATCGACCCTCTCGCCCCCGAAGGCCGTGACGAGGGAGGCGGCGAGGCCCACGAGGATGATCACCGTGCGGGTCCCGGCGCGGGAGGGGAGCTCGAGCAGTTCCGACCAGGACAGCCCGATCAGCACTCCCAGCAGCGCCGCGGTCCCCGCCATGAGCAGCGGCGAGATCGGACCGGTCAGCGAGACCAGCGCCACCAGCAGGGCGAGCGCGGCACCGAGAGGGGCTCGCTCGGGAGCGGACATGA
Organism: Brachybacterium sp. J153; assembly: GCF_036311905.1. Taxonomy (NCBI): domain Bacteria; kingdom Bacillati; phylum Actinomycetota; class Actinomycetes; order Micrococcales; family Dermabacteraceae; genus Brachybacterium; species Brachybacterium sp. J153. Next base: position 171,327 of record NZ_JAZDCH010000010.1, read on the forward strand.
GGCCTCCCTCGCGGTCGAATCCGATGGTCAGTCCCGTGCCGCGGGCGGGTCCGGGCGGGCGCTACAGTGGCAGTCTACGAGCGACCGCCGTGAGCGGTGCGCACCCTCCCCGCATCCTCGTCCGGAAGGTCCCCATGATCACGTCGTCCGTCCTCGCCCCCGCGGTGCGAACGACGGTCGAGGATCTGCTCTCGCGGACCACCGCGCACGACGGCGTCGCCCCGCTCGACGAGGCCGCGCGCCTCTCCCTCGCCGGGGACTCCGCCCAGCACCTGCTGCTGACCGCCGACGGGACGGATCCGGTGGACGGCGCGGACCGCGCCAGGGCCCTGATCGGATACGCGAACCTGCTGCCCGACGGCACCGTGCAGGGGATGGTCGACCCCGCGCACCGCCGTGCGGGGCACGGCACGGCGCTGCTGCGCGCCGCGCTCGCCGCACGGCCCGACGCCGGGGTGTGGGCGCACGGCGCCCTCGACGGTGCCCTCGCCCTCCTCACCGGGGAGGGTCTGGTCGAGACCCGATGCCTGCTGACCCTGCACCGCCCCCTCGGCGAGGCCGCGCCGCTGCCCGCGCCGCGCCCCTCGGACCTGCCCGGTCTGCAGCTCGGGCCCTTCGACGCCGAGCGCGACGCGGAGGAGTGGGTGCGGGTGAACGCCGCCGCCTTCGCCGCGCATCCCGAGCAGGGTGCGATGACCCTCGAGGACCTCCGGCTCCGCCTCGCCGAGCCGTGGTTCGACGCCGAGGACCTGCTGGTCGCCCGCCAGGACGGCCGGATGGTCGGCTTCGTCTGGGTGAAGCGCGAGGATCGCTCCGCGGGGGCCGACGCCGAGATCTACGTCGTCGGCACCGACCCGTCGGTCCAGGGCCACGGGGTCGCCGGGCACCTGCTGGGCGCCTCGCTCGCGCGCCTCGCCGCGACGGGGGCCGGCGGGGTCGAGCTCTACGTGGAGGCGGACAACACCGCTGCCCTCTCCCTCTACGAGCGCTGGGGCTTCACGGTCGCGGGCCGGGACGTGCAGTTGCGCGCCCGGGCCGAAGCGCCGGGATCCGCGGGGACGGGCGGGGCCTGATCATGCGCGTCGCCCCCGGCATGCCGCAGCCCGTCCTCGCCGCCGGCGCCCTCACCTGGCGCGAGGGCGCCGACGGTCTCGAGGTGATGCTCGTGCACCGTCCCCGCTATGACGACTGGTCCGTGCCCAAGGGCAAGCTGGACCCGGGGGAGACCTTCCCCGCCGCCGCCGTGCGCGAGGTGGCCGAGGAGACGGGCTTCCGGGTGCGCCTGCACCGCCCGTTGCCCGCCTCGGTCTACCTGCTGCCGGACGGCCGCACCAAGATCGTCCAGTTCTGGATCGGGACCGTCCGCGCGCAGATCGCCCCGGGGCCGAAGAACCCCGCCGAGATCGACGAGGTGCGCTGGACCTCCCTCGACGAGGCGGAGCGGCTGGTCACGCGGCAGGGGGACCAGGTCGCCCTCGCGGCGCTGCGGCGCTTCCTCGACGCCGACGAGCTGGACACGGTGCCGATCATCATCCAGCGGCACGGCGCGGCGGTCTCCCGGGCGAAGTGGCGCAAGGGCGAGGCCAGCAGGCCCCTCAACAGCAAGGGGAAGAAGCAGGCGAAGGCGCTGCCGACCCTGATCGATGCCTTCGACCCGGCGAGCGTGCTGAGCAGCCCGTGGGAGCGCTGCCTGGCGACCGTGACCCCGCTCGCCTCGCTCGAGGGTCTGCGCGTGCGCACCAAGGATCAGCTCACCGAGGACGGGAACCGGCGCCAGCCCGCCCGCACGGCCGCGGTGATCCATCGCGTGCTGCAGGAGGCGCGCGGCACCGTCGTGTGCACGCACCGCCCGGTGCTGCCGACGGTGATCGAGGTGATCCGCGAGGTCGCGGATCCGGGGGCCGCGCTCGAACTGCCGCGCGAGGACCCGTTCCTCGCCGCGGGAGAGGCGCTGCTGCTGCACACCACGAGCTCTGGCAGAGTGGTCGCGATCGAACGACACCTGCCGAACATCGGCGGATGACCCATGACGGGTGAAGGGGGAACGACATGAACGCATCGGACAACTGGTCGGGTGGAGGCCAGGGCGGCTACGGCGGGCAGGACCCGTACGCCGGCGGGCACGACCCGTACGCCGCGGGGCAGTCCTCGGCATCGGGTGGGGGCCCGTACGCCGGGGGCCGGGACCCTTACGCCGTCGGCAGCGATCCGTACGGACCGTCCACGGATCCGTACGCGACGAACCCCGACCCGCTCGCGGCCCCCGTCGGCTTCGCGCCCGAATTCGGGCAGGGCCCCGCATACGTCGCGCACCCGGGACCGTATGCGCCGTCGCCGCCGAGCTCCGGGACGGCGATCGCCGGCTTCGTGGTCGGCCTCGTCGGGTACCTGATGTGCGCCGGCGTCCTGTCGCCGGTGGGTCTGTTCCTCTCGATCCTGGGGATGAAGGACACCTCGCCCCAGGCCATGCCCCCCAAGAGCGGCCGGGGCCTCGCGATCGCGGGTCTGGTGATCAACATCCTCGGCCTGTTGACCCTGGTCGGCCTCGTGCTCTACTTCGTGTTCATCGTCGGGCTCGTCGCCGTCTCCGAGTCGGCCTGAGGGCCGCCGCGCCGACTCCGGTCCGAGGACCCGTTACTGCTTCGTAACCAGAAGTGTGACCCATCCCTATTTCTCGCTGACCTGTGGGTTCATGTGTCCGGAGGGGCTGTTCACCTGCTGTTCACATGGGAAGGGTCGTGCGGACACCTGCGCTCCTTAGCGTCCCTGACGTCAGACTTCAGACGCCATTCCCGGGCCGCCCCGGCCCCGAAAGGACTCGCAGTGAACGTTCGTAAGAACAAGCTCGTCTCCCTCGCCGCCCTCGGCCTCGTCGGCGGACTCGCCCTCACCGCGTGCGGCGGCGGCTCGGAGACCACCGATGGCGGCTCCGGTTCCTCCGATAACGGCGGCGGCGCGGCGGCTGCCGGCGGCTACGCCGAGCTGACCGGCAACCTCGCCGGCTCGGGCGCCTCCTCGCAGCAGAACGCCCAGACCGCGTGGACGGAGACCTTCATGGGCCTCGCCGGCGCCGAGGGCTCCGACCTCACCATCACCTACGACCCCACCGGGTCCGGCACCGGGCGTGAGCAGTTCCTCGCGGGCCAGGTCCAGTTCGCGGGCACCGACGCCGCCCTCGACGAGGAGGAGCTCGCTGCCTCCGCCGAGGTGTGCAACGGTGAGCAGGCCTTCGACCTGCCCGTCTACATCTCCCCGATCGCGGTCGTCTTCAACATCGAGGGCGTCGACTCCCTCAACCTGAGCCCCGCGGTCATCGGTGAGATCTTCGCCGGCACCATCACCAACTGGAACGACCCGAAGATCGCCGAGCTCAACGAGGGTGTCACCCTCCCCGACCTCGCCGTCGTCCCGGTCCACCGCTCCGACGACTCGGGCACCACCGAGAACTTCACCGAGTACCTCTCGGCGAACGCCCCCGAGGCGTGGACCCACGGCCCGATCGAGACCTGGCCGATCGACGGTGGCCAGTCCGGTGACGGCACCTCCGGCATGATCTCCACCGTCGAGGGCGGCAACGGCACCATCGGCTACGCCGACGCCTCGCAGGCCGGCAACCTCGGCACCGCCGCCATCCAGGTCGGCGAGGAGTTCGTGGAGTACTCGCCCGAGGCCGCCGCGAAGGCCGTCGACGTCTCCCCGCGCGCCGAGGGCCGTGCGGAGAACGACATCGTCGTGGAGCTCGACCGCACCACCACCGAGGCCGGCGTCTACCCGATCGTCCTCGTCTCCTACCTGGCGCTGTGCGGCTCCTACGCCGACTCCGCCCAGGGCGAGGCCGTGAAGGCCTACGCGTCCTACATCGTCTCCGAGGAGGGTCAGCAGACCGGCCTCGAGAACGCGGGCTCGGCTCCCCTCTCCGAGGAGCTCCGCACCGAGGCGCAGGCCGCCATCGACGCGATCGCCGTCGGCTGATCACCTGCGTCGAGCGCACATCGTCGTGCCGCCGGGTCAGCTTTCTTGGCCCGGCGGCATCGGCGTGTCCCCCTCCCCGTCCCCGCACGTTCTGAGGAAGGCCCCACGTGAGCAGCACTGACGCCGCCCCGGAGACTCCGCAGGCGCCCGCCGCTTCCTCCTCCATGAAGCGCAGCGGTCGTCGCCTCGGTGACTCCGTCTTCTCCATCCTGAGCATCGGCTCGGGTGTCCTCATCTTCGTCACCCTCGCCCTGGTCGCCATCTTCCTCACGAGCGAGTCGATGCCGGCGATCCGCCGGAGCAAGGAGCTCGGCTTCCTCTTCGGCTCGGAGGATCGATCCTTCGAGCTGCTCGCGGGCGTCGGCCCCTTCGTGTACGGCACGATCCTCGCGGCGCTCATCGCGCTCGTGGTCGCGATCCCGATCTCGCTCGGCATCGCCCTGTTCATCTCGCACTACGCGCCGCGGCGCATGGCGGCGGGCCTCGGCTACGCGATCGACCTGCTGGCCGCGGTCCCTTCCGTGGTCTACGGCCTGTGGGGCGGTCTCTGGCTCGTGCCCCGCCTCGAGCCGCTGTACGTCTTCCTCAACTCCACCCTCGTGTGGCCCTCGTGGGTGCCCCTCGTGCCCGCGGGCGAGGCGATCATCCCGCTGTTCGCCGGGGACCCCACCGCCCCCATGCGCAACCTGGCCTCGGCCTCCGTGGTCCTCGCGGTGATGATCCTGCCGATCATCACCGCGATGTCCCGTGAGGTCTTCCTGCAGGTGCCGCGGCTCCAGGAGGAGGCGGCGCTCGCCCTCGGCGCGACCCGTTTCGAGGTCGTCAAGACGGTCGTGCTGCCCTTCGGGCGCTCGGGCGTCGTGGCCGCGTCGATGCTCGGCCTCGGCCGCGCGCTCGGCGAGACCATGGCCGTGCTGATGATCCTCGCGCCCGGAGCGACGTACTCCTGGCACATCCTGGTCGTCGGCCAGCACAACACGATCGCCTCCAACATCGCGGGCAAGCAGGCCGAGGCCTCCGGTCCGGACATGTCCTACCTGATCTACACGGGTCTGGTGCTGTTCGTGCTGACCTTCCTGATCAACGCCCTCGCCCGCTGGATCGTCTCCCGCACGACTGTGAAGGCATGACGCCATGAGCACTGCAACCACCACTGCGAAGACCCCGATCTCGGGGGCGCGCGCCTCCGAGCGCCACCTCCCCGCCTGGCACCTGCTGCTCACCGGCGCGATCGCGATCGTCGTGTCCGTCGTGCTGCTGTCCGTCTTCGAGGCGCTCGGCCTCGTCAACGTCATCCTGCTGGGCTACGTCCTGCACCTGGTGATCACCTACATCTACTCGCGCGTGCGCGAGGGGCGTCGGTGGGCCGCGGACCGCGTGATGACCCTCCTGGTGATCGGCGCCTTCGCGATCGCCCTGTTCCCGCTGGTCTCGCTGCTGTGGCAGGTGATCATCGAGGGCGGCTCGCGCCTGCTCAAGGCGGCGCCGACCCCCCTCGCCTTCTGGACCAGCGACATGTCCGGGGTCATCGGCGGCGCGGATGCGGGCGGCGTGGTCCATGCGACCGTCGGCACCCTGCTGATCACCCTCTGGGCCTCCCTGATCTCGATCCCGGTGGGCCTGTTCACCGCGATCTTCCTCGTCGAGTACGCGAGCACCGGGTGGAAGAGGACCCTCGCCAAGGGCGTCACCTTCCTGGTCGACGTGATGACCGGCATCCCCTCGATCGTGGCCGGTCTCTTCGGCCTCGCGCTGTTCATCGCCTTCATGCCGGACCAGAGCGTGCGCATGGGCATCATGGGCTCGGTCGCCCTGTCGCTGCTGATGATCCCCACCGTGGTCCGCTCGAGCGAGGAGATGCTGCGTCTGGTCCCGCTGGACCTGCGCGAGGCGGCCTACGCCCTGGGCGTGCCGAAGTGGCTGACCATCGTGCGGGTCGTGCTGCGCACCTCGATCGCGGGCCTCGCCACGGGCGTGACCCTCGCGATCGCCCGTGTCATCGGCGAGACGGCCCCGTTGCTGCTCACGGTCGGCATGGTCACCTCCGTCAACTGGAACATGTTCGACGGCCGCATGGCCACGCTGCCGACCTTCATCAACCAGCAGTACCGTGCCGGCAGGGCCAACTGCATGAGCGAGACGGTGTCCAACCCGGTCTCCGGGGCGGAGTACGCCTGCTCGGTCTCGACCAACATCGATCGCGCCTGGGCCGCGGCCCTCACGCTGATCGTGATCGTCATGGTCCTGAACCTGGTCGCCCGCCTCATCAGCCACTACTTCTCCCCGAAGCTCAGCCGCTGAGCTGACGACCCCCGCGAAAGGACTTCCGATGGCAGCCCCCCAGCCCATCACCGTCGAGGACCTCAACATCTACTACGGCGACTTCCTCGCCGTGGAGGACGTCAACGTCCAGATCCTGCCCCGCTCGGTCACCGCGCTCATCGGCCCCTCGGGCTGCGGCAAGTCGACCTTCCTGCGGACCCTGAACCGGATGCACGAGGTCATCCCCGGCGCGTACGCGAAGGGCACCGTGCAGATCGACGGCCAGGACATCTACGCCCAGGGCGTGGACCCGGTGAACGTGCGCCGCCGCGTCGGCATGGTGTTCCAGAAGGCCAACCCCTTCCCGACCATGTCGATCCGCGACAACGTGCTCGCCGGCGTCAAGCTCAACAACCGCCGCATCTCCAAGTCCGCGGCCGACGAGCTGGTCGAGAGCTCGCTCAAGGGCGCGAACCTGTGGAACGAGGTCAAGGACCGTCTGGACAAGCCCGGCATGGGCCTCTCCGGTGGTCAGCAGCAGCGTCTCTGCATCGCCCGCACCATCGCGGTCAAGCCCGAGGTCGTCCTGATGGACGAGCCCTGCTCGGCGCTCGACCCCATCTCCACGCTCGCGATCGAGGATCTGATCCACGAGCTCAAGGAGGAGTACACGATCGTGATCGTGACGCACAACATGCAGCAGGCGTCGCGCGTCTCGGACCGCACCGGCTTCTTCAACATCGCCGGCACCGGCAAGCCCGGTCATCTCATCGAGATGGACGATACCGAGAAGATGTTCACCAACCCCTCGAACAAGCAGACCGAGGACTACATCTCCGGTCGCTTCGGCTGATCGACGTGCTTGCGAGGGACGAGCCGGGAGGAGATCAGGTGTCCGGCAGGGCCTGATCGACGTCCTGGCGAGGTCGGACTCCCCGGAGCGCCGGGTCACGGGCAACGAGCCCGGGCCCGGCGCTCCGTCGTCTCTGCCCCATGCCCGGCCGGTGGTCGCACGGACCCGTCATCCCACGGTCTGACCTCGCAGACGCGGAACCGCTCCGCGGGCTGACGCGCGGGGGAGGGGCCGCGACGGATCGTGGAGCCATGAACGTCTCACCCCCCGCTCTCCACCCCGTCGGCGACCCCCTGGCCGCCGCCCACCCCACCCCGATCCTCGCGGTGCGCGGCCTGGTCCGCACCTACGGCCGCGATTCGGCCTCGACCCGCGCCCTCGACGGCGTCGATCTCGACGTCGCCCGGGCCGACTCCCTCGCCGTGATGGGCCCCTCCGGCTGCGGCAAGACCACCCTGCTGCACGTCCTCGCCGGCATCCTCGCCCCGACCACCGGCACCGTGCACCTGGATGGCCAGGACCTCGCGGGGTTCGGCGACTCCCGGCGCACGCTGCTGCGCCGCAGCCGGTTCGGCTTCGTCTTCCAGGACGGGCAGCTGCTCCCGGAGCTCACCGCGCTGGAGAACGTCATCCTGCCGCGCATGCTCGGCGGAACCTCGCGTCGCGCCGCGACCGCGGAGGCGCGCGCCTGGCTGGACCGCCTGGGTCTGGCCGGGATGCACGACCGTCGGCCCACCCAGCTCTCCGGCGGTCAGGCCCAGCGCGTCGCCGTCGCCCGAGCGCTCGCCGGCCGACCCGCGGTGGTCTTCGCCGACGAGCCGACGGGTGCCCTGGACCAGGACACCGGTCGGTCCGTGCTGGGCACCCTCGTCGACTCCTGCACGGAGACCGGGGCGAGCCTGGTGATGGTCACGCACGACGCCCAGGTCGCCGCGGCCTGCCGCCGCACGGTCGCGATGCGCGACGGCCGCATCGCCCGGGAGTTCGTGCGGCCGGAGGCCGCGATCGACGGTGCGGCCCGATGAGCGCCCTGCTCGCCTCCGCCCCGCTGCTGCTGCGCCGCCGCGGCGCGCTCGCGGACTTTCTGCCCGTCATCGCCTTCGCCGCCGCCACCGGGATCACCCTGACCGTGCTCGGCGGGGCGGCCGCCTTCGTCGGCCGGCTCCCCGACGGGGGCGAGGTGGTCCACACCGGCGAGGCCTCCGTCATCCCCTTCCTGGTCACCTGCGCGATGGTCGCCTCCGTGCTGCTGATCCCGAGCGCCGTCGGCCTCGGCGGCTCCGCGGCACGGCTCTCGCTCGCCCGGCGCGAGCAGGACCTCGCCGCGATCCGCCTCGTGGGCGGCACCGCCACGCAGGTGGGCGCCGTCGCGGTCCTCGACGTCGCCGCGCAGGCTCTGCTCGGCGGGCTGCTCGGCGTGGTGCTGCACCTGGTCGCGACGCCGCCGCTGACCGCTCTCGACTTCGGGATCACTCCCTTCACCACCGCGGATCTGCTCATGCCCTGGTGGGCCTACCCGCTGCTCGTGATCGGGATGGTGCTCCTCGCGGCGGGCTCCGCGACCGTGTCCCTCATCGGGGTGGTGCTCAGTCCCCTCGGTGTCGCGAGGAACTCCCGCACGGTGCGGATGTCGGTGGTGCGCCTGGCGATCTGGGCGATGCTGGTCGTCGGCTTCCTGGTCTTCGCGCAGATCGGCTCGATGGTGCTGGGCCCGATCGCCGGCGAGGCGGTGGTCATCGCGGTGATGGTCGCGTTCATCGGCGCCGTGGTCGCGGGGGTCAACCTCGTGGGTCCCTATCTGGTGTGGCTCGTGGCGCTGCTGGTGGCGCGCCTCGCGCCGACTCCCTCGCTGCTGGTCGGGGCGCGGCGGCTCGCCGCGGACCCGAAGGCCGGGTGGCGGGCCGTCTCCGGGATCACCTTCGCGCTGGTGATCGCGGGCTTCCTCACCGTGATCTCGCTGATGACCCGCGGCGACGGGTTCCGTGGCGCGGAGGATCTGATGATGGCGACGGCCATGTCCACCGGCGGACTGCTGACGCTCGGGATCGCGGCCGTGCTCGCCGCGGTGAGCACCGGCGTCACCCAGACCGCCCGGGTCATCGATCAGGCCCCGCTGCTGCGCTCCCAGCACGTCGCCGGGGCACAGGTGGGACAGCTGCACCGGTCGCGGATCGCGGAGATTGTGCTCCCGGTACTGCTCAGCTCCGTCCTCGCCACCTTCACCGCGCTGCTGGTGGTGATGGCGGTGCTGGGGGGCGCCCCGCAGGATCCGCTGGTCGCGCTCCAGTACATCGTGAGCGTCCTCGGGGCGTACGCGCTGGTGATCGCGGCGGTGCTGGTCGGCTCCCCGCTGGTGCGCCGGTTCGCGCTGCGGGGCGCCTGATCGGTGGCGGGGCGTGGCGGGGGCCGGGGTGCCTGTCGGTTACTGGCGCGTAGCGTCGGGCTACGGACATATGACCGTAGTGGAACGCTACGCGTCAGTAACTGACCACGACTCCGATCACCCGCCTGCTGTCCCGCGGGGCGGACCGCGGCCGTTAGGGTGGATGCATGACGGAACTGCGGAATGTGGCCCCGACCGAGGTGCCCGAGGGCGCCCACCTGATCGACGTGCGTGAGCAGTCCGAGTGGGATGCGGGCCATGCGCCGGCCGCTCGCCACCTCGCCGCCAGCAGCCTGCTGGAGAAGCTCGACGAGCTCCCGGAGGACGGCGACCTCTACATCGTCTGCCGCAGCGGCGGTCGCAGCTTCCAGGTGTCGCAGTGGCTGAACGCCAACGGCTACGACGCGATCAACGTCGCCGGCGGCATGGACCAGTGGTTCGAGTCCGGTCTGCCGATGGTCTCGGACGGCGAGGCCGAACCCTTCGTGCTCTGAGCCGGACCCCTTCGGAGTCCCGCCCCGGCAGCTCCTGCCTCGACGGGCCGGCTCACAGCGGCAGCAGGTCCTTCACCAGCGCGTAGCCGACGAAGGCGACCACGTCGATGAGGGCGTGAGCCACGATCAGCGCTCCGGTGCGCCGGGTGCGTCGGAACCACTCGCCGAACACCAGCCCCATGGCCAGGTTCGCGAGGCCCGGGCCGACCCCCTGATAGGTGTGGTACGCGCCGCGCACGATCGCGGAGGCGATCACGGCACGTCGACCGCTCCAGCCGAGCCGTTCGAGCCGCTGGATCAGATAGCCCACCACGATCACCTCCTCGAGCAGCGCGTTCTTCACGGCGTGCAGGATGAGCACGGGCACCGTCCACCAGTGCTCGCCGAGCGCTGCGGGCACCACCTCGACGGTGAGGCCCACGGCGCGGCCCAGCAGGTAGACGGCTAGCCCGGGCGCGCCGATGGCCGCGGCGAGGGCGAGACCCTGCCAGAGGTCTCGGCCCAGGCGGCGACGCTCGAGGCCGAGGTCCCCGAGGGCCTGGGCGATGCTGCCGGCGGTGACGGCGAGGAGCAGGATCACGAGGGCCACCGGCACCAGGGTGAAGGTGATCGAGAGCAGCTGGCGGAGCAGATCCATCCATGGATCGGTGTCCTGAGAAGTGTTCAGCGAGGTGGACTGGCCGGCGAGCGGACCCGCGGCGAGGGCCTGGGCGAGGGCGATCAGCGAGTAGACCGCGCTGCGACCGAGCGACAGGCCCAGCACCACCAGCACCTCGGCCCGCAGCCAGGCGCGGCTCGGGGTGAACGGCTGCATCAGCGTCCTCTCCTCGACATGCGACATGCTCTCACCACGCGCGGGGCCGGGCGGCACGCTCGGCGCCCGTGCCAGACTCGGCCCCATGACCGACCCCGCTCTCGCCCCGTCTTCCCCCGCCGCCGACGCCGCTGGCGCCGCGCGCCGTCCGACCGTCCTCGTCACCGGGGCGACGCGGGGCATCGGCCGCGCGGTCCTCGAGGAGCTCGCCGCGGATCACCACCTGATCGTGGGAGGTCGCGATGCCGAGGCGGTCGCCGCCGTGGTCGCCGAGCTGCCCTCGGCCCAGCCCTTCGTCGCCGAGCTCACCGACGCCGAGCAGATCGCTGCGGCGGTGGATGCCCTCCGCCTGCCCCACGGGCTCGACGGGCTGGTCCACTCCGCCGGGGTGCTGGTCAGCGGGAGGCTCGAGGATCTCGAGCCCGCCGCCTGGGAGCGCTCCTTCGCGATCAACGTGACCGCCGTCGCCGCGCTCACCAGGCTGCTGCTGCCCGCTCTGCGCACCGCGCGCGGCACCGTCGTGACGATCAACTCCGGCAACGGGTTCACCGCCAAGGCCGGCGGCGGTGCCTATGCCGCCTCGAAGTTCGCGCTGCGCGCCCTCACCGATGCGCTGCGCGAGGAGGAGCGGGCCGCCGGGGTGCGCGTCACCTCGGTCCATCCGGGGCGCGTCGCGACCGACATGCAGCGCGAGCTGCGGAACTTCGAGCAGGGCGAGTACCGCGAGCAGGACTACGTCGCCCCCTCGACGGTCGCCGCGACCGTCGGCCTCGCCCTCCGCATGGGTGACGAGGCGAGCCTCGACGTGCTCAGCGTCCGTCCTCGCTGAGCCCACGGCGACCGCACAGAGCCTCCGTCGACGCCGCCCGGCGACCGCCCGGAGCGCCCCCGGGCGCCGCCCGTCAACCGACCGTCAACCGACTGGTCAGCTCACTTCATCAGTCGCTTGACCGCCTGCATGATCTCGTCCATCTTGCGCTCGAGCTCCTCGGAGTCGCCGGAGCGGGCGGCATCGTGCACGCAGTGATGGATGTGGTCGTCGACCAGACCCGTTGCGACCGACTGCAGGGCCTTGGTGACCGCGGAGATCTGCGTGAGCACGTCGATGCAGTACGCGTCCTCCTCGACCATCCGGTGCACCCCGCGGACCTGCCCCTCGATGAGCTTGAGGCGTCGGAGGTACGGCGACTTGGTCTCCCGGTAGCCGGGATCGCCCTGTGTGCCGTGATCTCCGTGCACGCCGTGGTCTCCGTGCCCGGGGTGCCCGCCGTGCTCGGCGGCAGCGGCGCCCGTCGTCGTCATGTCCTCGGACATGGCGCTCAGGCCTTCCCGTCCTCGAGGCGCTCCACGAGCCGTGCGGCGTAGCCGGTGTAGGTCGCGGGGGAGAGGGCCAGCAGCCGGTCCCGCTCCGCCTCCGGCAGGCCGAGGCCCTCGATGAAGGCGCGCATGCCCGCGCCGTCCACGCGCTGGCCACGGGTGAGGTCCTTGAGCCGCTCGTAGGGGTTGTCCAGGCCCGGCACGCCCTGCACGCCGAGGGTGCGCATCACCGACTGCACCGCCTCGCCGAGCACCTCCCAGTTCGCCTCGAGATCCGCGGCCATCGCCTCCGGATCCACGTCGAGACCGGCGAGGCCCTTGCGCAGGTTCGAGATCGCGAGCAGCGAGTGGCCGAAGGCCATGCCCACGTTGCGCTGGCTCGAGGAGTCGGTGAGGTCCCGCTGCAGGCGGGTGGTGACGAGGGTCTGCGCGAGCACGTCCAGGAGCGCCCCGGAGATCTCGAGGTTCGCCTCCGCGTTCTCGAAGCGGATGGGGTTGACCTTGTGCGGCATGGTCGAGGACCCGGTGCCGCCCTGTGCGGAGAGCCGCTGGCGGAAGTAGCCCAGCGAGATGTAGGTCCACACGTCGGTCGCGAGGTTGTGCATGATCCGCCCGGCGCGGGCGACGTCCGCGTAGACCTCGGCCTGCCAGTCGTGCGACTCGATCTGCGTGGTCAGCGGGTTCCAGGTCAGGCCGAGGTGCTCGACGAAGGTGCGCGCGACCTCCTCCCAGTCCGCGGTCGGGACGGCGACGGAGTGCGCGGCGTAGGTGCCGGTCGCGCCGTTGATCTTGCCGAGGGTCTGGTTCGCGGGGATGCGCCGGGCCTGGCGGCCCAGTCGGTGCGCGAAGACCGCGATCTCCTTGCCGAGGGTGGTCGGGGTCGCGGGCTGGCCATGGGTGCGGGAGAGCATCGGCACCTCGGCGGTGTCCCGGGCGAGGGCCTCGAGATCGTCGATCAGCGCCTGGAAGGCGGGCAGCCACACGTCGTGCACGGCGCCGCGGATCATCAGCGCGTAGGAGAGGTTGTTGACGTCCTCGCTGGTGCAGTAGATGTGCACGACCTCGGAGAGCGGCTCGAGGCTCGTCCCCGCGAGGCGGCGCTTGATGTAGTACTCGATCGCCTTGACGTCGTGGACGGTCTCCCGCTCGATCTCGGCGTGCTCGGCGATGCCCTCGGCCCCGAAGTCCTCCGGGATCGCGCGCAGCAGGGCGCGCTCCTCGTCGGTCAGGGTGCGCAGGCCCGGGATCACGCCGCCGTCGAGCAGGTGGATCATCCACTCGGTCTCGACCACGAGGCGGCAGCGGTTCAGCGCCGCCTCGGAGAGATGGTCGACCAGCGGCGCGGCCTGGGCGCGGTAGCGACCGTCGAGCGGGGTCAGGGCGATCGGGGGAGTGATGTCCGCGAAGGAGTGAGCCATGACGGCCATTCTCCCAGAACCCTGCGCGGCCGCGGGGGCGGGGCCGACGGGCGGGCGCGGTGGAGGCTCAGGCGCGCTCGCGGTCGCGCTCGCCGAGGCCCGTGACGCCCTCGACGATCGCCGAGAGGACCCCGATGATCACGCCTGCCAGGAGCGCCCACCAGAAGGAGTGGAACTGCAGGGTGAGGCCCATCAGGCCCGACACCCAGCTGGCCAGCAGCAGCATGAGCGTGTTGATCACCAGCTGGAACAACCCCAGCGTGAGGCAGGTGATGGGGAGGGCGAGGAGGGAGAGCAGCGGCTTCACGAGGGTGTTGATCACCGCGAGGATCAGCGCGATCGCGGCGATGGTGAGGACCTGCGTGAGCAGGGGCGCGCTGTCGTCGCCCAGATGCATGCCGGGCAGGATCAGCGCGGTGACCCAGAGGGCGAGGCCGGTGACGATGATGTGTCCGAGGAATCGCATGCCCCCATTGTCCCCGTCCGGTACTGGGAGCGCATGGGGGAGATCCCCCGGGGAGAGCGGGGGAGAGGCGGGGTGCCCGGCCGTCGCCCCGGCCGGCGGACGCGTGAGGGACGAGACCCCCGTCGCGTCCTACCCTGGGGGCATGCCCGACCCCTCCGCCCGCCCCGACCGGCCCGAGGAGCGCATCCGCCTGCGCCCCGCCCTCGAGGCCCTGCCGGCCTACGTCGCCGGGAAACCCGCCGCCGATGACGGGATCCACCGCTTCAAGGTCTCCTCGAACGAGTCGCACCTGCCGCCGGTGCCCGAGGTGCTCGAGGCGGCGACCGCGGCGATGACGGGCGCGAACCGCTATCCGGACGCGGCCGCGCAGGAGCTGCGCGCCGCTCTCGGCGAGCGGCACGGCGTGGACCCGACGCAGATCGCGGTGTCCACGGGTTCGGTCGCGGTCTCGGGCGACCTGGTCCGCGCGCTCGTCGGCGAGGGGGACGAGGTCGTCTTCGCGTGGCGCTCCTTCGAGGCGTACCCGATCCTGGTCGGTTCCCATGGCGGCACGCCGGTGCCGGTCCCGCTCACGCCCACCGGGGAGCATGACCTGCCCGCCATGGCCGCGGCGATCACCGAGCGCACCCGCCTCGTGCTGCTGTGCACCCCGAACAATCCCTCAGGCCCTTCGCTGTCCACCGAGCAGGTCGAGGACTTCCTCGCCCGCGTCCCCGAGGACGTCGTCGTCGCGATCGACGAGGCCTACCGCGAGTTCCACGACCCCGCGACCGTGCTCGGCACCGCCGGGATCTTCCGCCGTCACGGCAACGTGGTGCTGCTGCGCACCTTCTCGAAGCTCCAGGGCCTGGCCGGTCTGCGCATCGGCTATGCCGTCGCCCATCCGCGGCTCGCCCGGGCGCTCGGCCAGGTCACCGTGCCCTTCGGCGCCGGAGCCCCCGCCCAGGCCGCGGCGCTCGCCTCGCTCGCGCCGGAGGCGGCCGAGGAGCTGGGGCGCCGCGCGGAGAAGATCCGCTCCGAGCGCTCGCGGGTGATGGCCGGACTGCGCGAGCAGGGCTGGGAGGTACCCGTCAGCCAGGGCAACTTCGTGTACTTCCCGCTCGGGGAGCGCTCGGGGGAGTTCGCCGAGTTCGCGGAGGCGCGCGGCCTCGTGCTGCGCGCCTACGGCACCGACGGGGTGCGCGCCACGATCGCCGAGCCCGAGGCGAACGATCGCCTGCTCGCCATCGCGCAGGAGTGGCGCGCCGGCTGAGCCGGGTTCCCCCGGTCACCGCAGCGACCGGGGGGCTCCACCGGACGTGCTCAGCGTGCGATCTCGTCGGCCTCCCCGGTCATCCCGATCTTCTCGGCGACGTAGTCGATGTCCTTGTCGCCGCGTCCGGAGAGGTTCACCAGCAGCGCCGCCTCGCGGGGGAGGGCCGGGGCGATCCGGATCGCGTGGGCGAGGGCGTGCGCGGACTCGAGCGCCGGGATGATCCCCTCGGTGCGGCTCAGCCGCTGGAAGGCGTCGAGCACTGCGGCGTCGCCCTCGCGCACGTACTCGACACGGCCCAGCTCGTGCAGGTGCACGTGCTGCGGGCCGACGCCGGGGTAGTCGAGGCCCGAGGCGATGGAGTGCACCTCGCCGGGCTGTCCGTCGGCGTCCTGCAGCACGCGGGTGTCCATGCCGTGCAGGGTGCCGGGCGTGCCGAAGGTCATCGTCGCGGCGTGGGCGCCGGGCTCGTCGCCGGTCCCGCCGGGTTCGACGCCGATGAGCCGCACGTCCTCGTCCTCGAGATAGGCGGTGAAGGCGCCCATCGCGTTGGAGCCGCCGCCGACCGAGGCGATCACGGCATCGGGCAGCCGACCCAGGTCCTCGAGGAGCTGGGCGCGGCTCTCCCTGCCCACGACCGACTGGAAGTCGCGGACCATGTCCGGGAAGGGCGCGGGGCCCACGACGGAGCCGATCGCGAAGAGGTACTGCTCGGGGTCCGCCGCGTACACGCCGAAGGCGGAGTCCACGGCCTCCTTGAGGGTCCGCTGACCGACCTCGACCGAGACCGCCTTCGCTCCCAGCAGTCGCATCCGCACCACGTTGGGGCGCTGCTTGGCGACGTCGACCGCGCCCATGTGGATCTCGCACCCGAGGCCCACGAGCGCGGCGGCGGTCGCGAGGGCGACGCCGTGCTGGCCGGCGCCGGTCTCGGCGATCAGGGTGCGCTTGCCCATCCGCTTCGCGAGCAGCGCCTCCCCGATCGTGTGGTTGATCTTGTGGGCGCCGGTGTGGTTGAGGTCCTCCCGCTTGAGCAGGATGCGGGCGCCGCCGAGGCTGTCGGAGAGGCGGTCCGCCGCGGAGATCGGGGAGGGGCGGCCGACGTAGTCGCGCAGCAGCCGGGAGTACTCGGCGAAGAACGCCTCGTCATGGCGGGCCTCTTCGTAGGCGGCGGCGACCTCGGCCATCGGGCCGACGAGCGGCGGCGGCAGGATCGCTCCGCCGTGCGCGCCGAAGCGGCCGCCGGTGTTCCCCGCGAACTGCGGGGAGCGGGTGAGGCCGCTCGCCTCGGCGAGGGTGCGCGGGGTGCGGGATGCGGTGGTGACGGGGGTGGGGGTCGACATGGGGTCCTCCGGGGTTCGGGCCCGACCCGGGCTGCTCCGTTGCAGGGTTGCTGTAATGCTGAGAAGCCGCCCGGTGTGGGGCGGCTTCCTGTCAGCGCACGCGACAGTGGGGGACCGCCCTCAGGCGGTCCACCAGCTCGTCGTCGAGGTGCGCATGGAGCGCACTGTAGACGAGGTCCGGGGCGGGCACGTCTGCCGTCCATGCGCCGACGCGGATACCCTGGGGGAGGTCGGGACCCCTCCGCTGCGGGACGGGCGCCCGAGGCGTCCGGTCCGACTGTCGCCTCCCCGTCCCGGCCCCCGGAAGGACCCGATGACCCCGCCCGCCGCCCCCCAGGCCACCCCCGTGCTCGGCGGCCCCCGCGCGCGCATCGTCTGGATCGCCGCCCTCGCCGCCTATGCGGTCGCGGTGCTGCAGCGCACCACGATGGGGGTCGCGGGTCTCGAGGCCACCGAGCGCTTCGGCGCCTCCGCCACGATCGTCTCCACCTTCGTGGTGCTGCAGCTGGCGGTCTACGCCATGTTCCAGATCCCCGCGGGCGTGCTGCTGGACCGCTACGGCTCCCGCGTCACCCTGGTGGCCGGGGCGCTGCTGATGGCGGCGGGGCAGCTGCTGATGTCGGTGACCGATGAGGTGGGCGTGGCGATGATCGCGCGGATCGTCCTCGGGGCGGGCGACGCCCTCACCTTCTCGAGCGCGATCCGGCTGGTCCCCGCCTGGTTCCCGGCGTCCCGCGTGCCGCTGCTGACCCAGCTGACCGGCATCCTCGGCCAGGTCGGGCAGATCGCTTCCGCGGTGCCCTTCGTGGCAGTGCTGACGGTGCACGGCTGGGGCGCGGCCTTCTCGGCGTCGGCGAGCCTCAGCGCGATCTCGGCGGTCATGATCCTGTTTCTGGTGCGGGCCGCGCCGCCCGGGATGCCGCGCCCGCGGGTGCGGCAGGACCTCCGTCGGATCCCGCTCGTGCTCGCTCGGATCGTGCGACACCCCTCGACCCAGCTGGGCTTCTTCACCCACTACACCGCCGGGTTCACCGGGATCGCCTTCTCGATGATGTGGGGCTACCCGTACCTGACCGCGGGGGAGGGGCTCAGCCGTCCCGCGGCCTCGGCGGTGATGACCGTGCTGGTCGTGGTCGCGGTGATCGCCGGACCGCTCATCGGCGCGCTCACCCAGCGGCACCCGCTGCGCCGCTCCACCCTCGTGCTGCTCATCGTCGCGGCGATCGTGGTGCCGCTGCTCGCCCTCGTGCTGTGGCCCGGGCCCGCCCCGATGTGGCTGCTGATCGTGCTCGTCGCCGGCTTCTCGATCGGCGGTCCCGCGAGCAGCGTCGGCTTCGACTTCCCGCGCACCGACCTGGCCCGCCATCGCCTCGGCACCGCGACCGGCGTGGTGATCATGGGCGGGTTCATCGGCGGCCTGCTCGCGATCCTGCTGATCGGCGTGGTGCTCGATCTGATGCGGCCCGACGGCGACTACGACCTGCACGCCTTCCGCGTGGCCTTCGCCGTGCAGCTGCCGCTGCTGGCGATCGGCGTGCTGGGCATGCTGGTCTCCCGACGGACCCTGCGCCGCCGGATGGCCGCCCAGGGCCGCGAGGTGCCCCCGTGGCGCGACGTCTGGCGCTCCGGCCGCTGGCGCCGCCTCTGAGGATCGTGCCGGACGGGGCTTGCCGCCCTCTCCGTCGGTGACGTAGCGTTTCCCCCGTAGATAATTTCAAGGAGGAAATATGTCGTTTACCCTCGGCATCGTCGGCATCGGCCAGTTCGGCTCCCACTTCGCGGAGCTCTTCGCCGCCCACCCCGAGATCGACGGGATCTATGCCGTCGACTCCGTCCCCGAGCGCATCGACGCCGTCGAGGCGCGGGGCGTGCGCTTCGCCGGTCGCTTCGGGACCCTCGAGGACCTGCTCGCCTCCGACGTCGACGCGGTCGCGATCTTCACCCAGCGGTGGACCCACGGCCAGCACGCCCTGGCCGCCCTCCGCGCCGGCAAGCACGTCTACTCGGCCGTGCCGATGGCCATCGAGGAGGACGAGATCCGCCAGATCACCGAGGAGGTGCAGCGCACGGGCCTCGTCTACATGATGGGCGAGACCAGCCAGTACAACGCCGCCGTCGTCCTCGCGCGGCGCATCCACCGCAGCGGTGCCTTCGGCGAGGTGTTCTACGCCGAGGGCGACTACGTCCACGACATGGACCTCGGCTTCTACGACGCCTACAAGTACTCCGGCGGCGACGCCTGGAAGTCCACCGCCTCCTACCCGCCCCTGCTCTACCCGACCCACTCGATCGGCGGCATCCTCGGCGTGCTCGGCGAGCGCCACGCCACCTCCGTCTCGGCGCTGGGCCGCCCGGACACCCGCGGCGACGGCGTCTTCGACAAGGACGTGTCGATGTTCGCCAACGACGTCTCCAACGCCTTCGCCCTCTTCGGCATGGACAACGGCGGTGCTTTCCGCACCAACGAGCTGCGTCGCGTCGGCTATCCCTCCCACAAGCGCGAGAGCCGTTTCCGCTTCTTCGGCGAGGCCTCCAGCTTCGAGGAGACCATCGACGTCACCTACTGGCACGACAAGGAGCGGGTGCTCGACGTGACCGAGCAGATCCGCACCGGCGCGACCATGAGCCTGGACGACCCGCGCCTGGCCGACGTCTCGCCCGCCCTGCGCGACGCCTTCGTCGCCGGGGCCGCTCCCGTCCACCACCAGGCGCGGCTGCCGAAGGAGTTCCAGGGCCTGCCCAACGGTCACGAGGGCGCCCACCACTTCCTGGTCGACGACTTCGCGCGCGCCGTCGTCGACGGGGCCCAGCCGATGGTCAACGCCTGGCAGGCCGCCCGCTACACCCTCCCCGGGGTCATCGCCCACCAGTCGATGAACCGCGACGGCGAGCGACTGCCCATCCAGGACCTCGGCGACTGCCCGCTGCCCGTCCAGGACCTCGATGCGGACCAGGAGCCGCTCGACCTCGAGGCGCTCTGGTCCGCCCAGGAGGCCGCGGAGCAGGCCGCACAGCAGGGGTGAGCCAGGGGCCGCGAAGTCGGCGGTGCGGAGAGGCCGACGGTGCCGGACTGGTTCATGGACGCCGTCGACGCGGGACTCGCCGCCGTCGTGCTGTTCGCCGAGAACACCCCCGACCCGGCGACCGCGGCCCGCTTCGCCCGCGCCCTCCACGACCGTCGCGAGGACCTTCTCCTCGCGATCGACGAGGAGGGCGGCGACGTCACCCGGCTCCAGGCCCGGACCGGGTCGAGCGTGCCGAGCGCCTGGGCGCTCGGCGAGATCGACGACCCCGAGCTGACCCGTCGTCTCGGCCGGGCCCTCGGGGATCTGCTGGCCGCCTGCGACCTGGACCTCGACCTGGCCCCGGTGCTCGACGTCTCCACCGACCCCGCGAACCCGGTCATCGGCACCCGCGCCTTCGGAGCGGAGCCTGACCTCGTCGCGGCCCACGCTCGGGCCTTTGCGACGGGACTGATCGATGCCGGGATCGGCACCTGCGCCAAGCACTTCCCGGGCCATGGGGCCACCTCGGTCGACTCGCACACCGCGCTGCCCCGGATCGACCTGACCGCCGCGGAGCTCGCCCGCGACCATCTCGCGCCCTGGCGCATCGCTCCGTGGCTCGACGCGGTGATGACCGCGCACGTGCTGGTGCCCGCGCTGGGCGCGGGGCCCGCGTCGATCTCGCCCTGGTCGCGGCCGCTGCTCGAGGAAGCCGTGGGCGGGGTCTTCCGCGGACTGGTGATCACCGACGCCCTGAACATGGCCGCGGTCGCCGCGGATCCCGGCCCGGAGGAGGCCGCGGTGCGCGCCCTCGAGGCCGGGGCGGACCTGCTGTGCCTCGGCTCGCCGCGCGGCGGCGACGCCGAGGGGATGCTGCGCCGCGCGCACGACGCGATCCGCTCCGCCCGGGAGGCCAGCCGCCTGGACGCCGAGGAGCTGCGACGACGGGCCGCCAGCACCCGCGAGCGGATCCGCAGCCTGCGCACACGGCGCCGCTTCGTGCCCGCGCCCCCGCTCGAGGCGGCGCTGGACCGGCTCGACCGTCTCGGAGCGGAGGCCGCGGCCCGCGCGGTCCGCTCCCGGCACGGGCACGCCCGCCTCGACCTCGGGCCGGTCACGGTGATGGACCTGCGCCACGGCGCCCACCGGGCCGCGAGCTCCCGGCCGCCGCAGCTGGTCACGGCGCTGCGCGAGCGGGGGATCCGCGCGGACGTGCCGGACTGGCCCGCCCGGCTCCTCGATCCCATCCTCCCCGCGGATCCCGCGCTCCCCGCGCTCCCCGCAGACCCCGCGCTCGCGGTGCCGGGTCAGGTGCTGGCGCTGACCCGGCTGCCCCGCGCCGACGCCGAGGAGGCGCGGGCGCTCGCCGCTCTGCTCGCGGCACGGCCCGCCACGATCGTGGTCCACACCGGGGTGCCCGCGGCCGCCCCGGACCATCGCCTTCTGGTCCTCGCCCACGGCGGCGGTCTGCCGCTGATGCGTGCGGCCGTGGACCTGCTGCTGCGCGGCGCGGAGGAGGGGCGGATCGCACCCTCCGTGACACCTACGGCACCGTAGGTTACGCTCCCGTCGTGAACGTTTTCGCGACGACGATCCCTCCCGTCCCCGAGCAGGAGCCGATGCTCCAGCTCCTCGCCCCGGACGGGACCCGCACCCCGCACGAGCAGCTCGACGCCGTGCTCGAGGAGGCGGGACTCGCCGCCCCCGAGGCCCTGCGCGGCTACTACCGCGACATGGTGATGATCCGGGCCGCGGACCTCGAGGCGACCTCCCTGCAGCGCCAGGGACAGCTGGGCCTGTGGGCGAGCGCGCTCGGCCAGGAGGCCGCACAGATCGGCGCCGGCCACGCCGCCAGGACCCAGGACTACCTCGTGCCCACCTATCGCGAGCACGGCGTGGCCTGGGCGCGGGGCATCGAGCCGTGGCGGCTGCTCGAGCTCTTCCGCGGCGTCAGCCACGGCGGCTGGGACCCGCACGAACTGCGCACCCACCCGTACATGATCGTGCTCGGCTCCCAGGCCCCGCATGCCGTCGGCTACGCCATGGGACTGCAGCGCGACGGCCTCGTCGGCACCGGTGACCGCACCGCGGACACCGCGGTGCTCGCACTCTTCGGCGACGGCGCCTCGAGCGAGGGCGAGGTCTCGGAGTCCTTCACCTTCGCCGCCTCGGTGCAGGCGCCGGTCGTCTTCTACACGCAGAACAACCAGTGGGCGATCTCCGTGCCCACCGCGGTGCAGTCCCGCGTCCCGCTCGCGCAGCGCTCGCGCGGCTGGGGCATCCCCTCGGCCCGGGTGGACGGCAACGACGTCCTCGCCGTCCTCGCGACGGTGCGCAGCGCGCTGGACACGGCCCGTGCGGGGCAGGGGCCGGTCTTCCTCGAGGCCGTCACCTACCGCATGGCGGCGCACACCACGAGCGATGACGCCTCCCGCTACCGGCCCGCCGCCGAGGAGGAGGAGTGGGCGGCGAAGGACCCGATCCTGCGCCTGCGCCGGCACCTCGAGCAGCTCGGCGAGATCGACGAGGCCTTCGTGACGCGCTGCGACGAGGAGGCCCACGACCTCGCCATGCGGCTGCACCACCACATCCACTCCATGGAGGACCCGGACCCGATCGGCATGTTCGACGGCGCCTACGCGGAGCCCCATCCGATCGTCGAGGCCGAGAAGCAGCAGTACCTCGAGTACATCTCGCAGTTCGAGGACGAGGAGCCCACCCGATGACGACCAGCACCCTCCCGATCGCGAAGGCGATCACCGCGGGACTCCGCGACGCGATGCGCGCCGACGACTCCGTGCTCCTGATGGGCGAGGACATCGGCGTGCTCGGCGGCGTCTTCCGCGTCACCGACGGGCTGCACGCCGAGTTCGGCGCCCAGCGCGTCGTGGACACCCCGCTCGCCGAGGCCGGCATCGTCGGCACCGCCGTCGGCCTCGCCGTGCGCGGGTACCGGCCGGTGGTGGAGATCCAGTTCGACGGATTCGTCTACCCCGCCTTCAACCAGATCACCACCCAGGTCGCGAAGATGCACAACCGCACCGGAGGCCACCTCCACGTGCCGATGGTCATCCGCATCCCCCACGGCGGCGGGATCGGCGCGGTCGAGCACCACTCCGAGAGCCCCGAGGCGTACTTCGCGCACACCGCCGGTCTGCGCATCCTCGCCCCGGCGACCGCCCAGGACGCCTACTGGATGACCCGCCAGGCGATCGAGTGCGAGGACCCGGTGATCCTGCTCGAGCCCAAGCGCCGCTACTGGATCAAGGGCGACGTCGACACCGATGCCCGCCCCGCCGTCGGCCCCTGGCAGGCGCAGGTGGTGCGCACCGGCACCGACGCGACCGTCCTCGCCTGGGGCCCGAGCATGCCGCTCGTGCTCGAGGCCGCCCAGGCCGCGGCCGAGGACGGTGTCGAGCTCGAGGTGATCGACGCCCGCTCCCTCGCCCCCGTCGACTACCCGACCCTGTTCGCCTCGGTGCGCCGCACCGGGAGGATGCTCATCGTCCACGAGGCGCCCGTGCTCGGCGGACTCGGCGGCGAGATCGCGGCCCGCGTGAGCGAGGAGTGCTTCTACCACCTCGAGGCGCCCGTGCTGCGGGTGGGCGGTTACCACCTGCCCTATCCGCCGGCGCGCATGGAGCACGCCTACCTGCCCGACCTCGACCGCGTGCTCGACGGCGTGGACCGTCTGCTGCAGCACTGAGCGCGTCGCCGCGTGAAAGGATCCCCGTCATGACCCCTGCCCAGAGCTCCTCCGCGATCGTGCAGATCCTCCTCACCGACCCGGGAGAGGGCCTCACCGAGGCCGAGATCCTCGAGATCAAGGTGCAGGTGGGCGACACCGTCGCCATCAACGACCCGGTGATCGAGGTGGAGACCGCCAAGAGCGCGGTCGAGCTGCCCAGCCATGTCGCCGGCACCGTCGTCCGGGTGCTGGTCGCCGTGGGCGACGAGGTGCCCGTCGGCGCCCCGCTGCTGGAGATCGACACCGCGGGCGGGCCCGCCCCGTCGGCCGAGCCGCCGTCGGCCCAGCAGGATCAGACCGCGGAATCGGCACCGGAGCCGGAGTCAGAGACGGCGCAGGAGCCGGGAGCCGGATCCGAGCCCGCGGACGAGGAGCCGCGCACCCTGGTCGGTTACGGCGCCTCCGCCGCGCCCCAGCGGCGCCGCCGCAAGCGGACCTACGCGGACGCCGACGAGGCGCAGCAGGTCCCCATCGACCGGATCCTCGCCAAGCCGCCCGTCCGCAAGCTGGCACGCGACCTCGGCGTCGCGCTCGCCGACGTCTTCGCGACCGGGCCCGACGGCACCGTCACCCGGGAGGACGTGCTCGCGGCCCAGCAGCGGGCCATCGCGGGAGCCTCCGGGGCGGGTGAGCTGCCCGGCCGGAGCGGCGGCGCGGGCTCGACCGCCTACTTCCCCGAGGAGTCGCCGCAGGCCCCCGAGGGGCTCGGCGGCGCGATGAAGTCCACCCGCCACCAGCCGTTCGCCGGTGTCACGGCCGACGAGCGCACCACCCGGGTGCCGATCCGCTCGGTCCGCAAGCGCACCGCCGAGGCGATGGTCGCCTCCGCCTTCACCGCCCCGCACGTCACCGTGTTCAACGAGATCGACATGACGCGGACGGTGCGCATCATCGAGGATCTCCGCTCCTCCCGCGAGTGGAAGGACGTCAAGATCAGCCCGCTCGCGGTGATCGCGAAGGCGCTGCTCGTCGCCATCCGCCGCAACCCCGAGGTCAACGCCTCCTGGGACGAGGCCGCGCAGGAGATCGTCTACAAGCACTACGTGAACCTGGGGATCGCCGCGGCGACCCCGCGCGGGCTCATCGTGCCGAACCTCAAGG
This sequence comes from Brachybacterium sp. J153, assembly GCF_036311905.1. Classification (NCBI taxonomy): domain Bacteria; kingdom Bacillati; phylum Actinomycetota; class Actinomycetes; order Micrococcales; family Dermabacteraceae; genus Brachybacterium; species Brachybacterium sp. J153. The sequence goes on from NZ_JAZDCH010000010.1 coordinate 195,755, forward strand.
ACGCGCACCTGATGACGCTGCGCGAGCTCGCCGAGGGGATCGACGAGCTGGCCCGCACCGCCCGCGGCGGCCGCACCTCGCTGTCCGACACCCGCGACGGCACGATCACGATCACCAACTTCGGCGTCTTCGGCATCGACTCGGGCACCCCGATCCTCAACCCGGGGGAGTCCGTGATCCTCGGCGTCGGCGCGATCAAGGACAAGCCCTGGGCGGTCGAGGGGCGGATCGAGATCCGCAAGGTCGCCCAGCTCGCGCTGAGCTTCGACCACCGCCTGATCGACGGGGCGCTCGGCGCCGAGCTGCTGCGGGACATCTCCGCGGTGCTCGAGGACCCGGCGCTGGGACTGGTCTGGGGATGAGCGGCCCACGGCGGGAGGGCGGCGTCACGGCGGGCCTCGGTACCCTGTCCCGGTGACCTCGAGCCCCGTCCCTCCGCCGCGCACCCCGCGCCGACATGATCCGCGGATGCAGACCGTGGAGATGGCGGCCCTCACGGCGGGGGAGCTCGCCCCGGAGACGACCTTGGGCTCGGGGCCCCTCGCGCCTCCGCTGTCCCCGCTGCGCACCGCCCTGCTGGTGGCCGTGGGCGGCGGGGTAGGCGCCGGGTTGCGCTTCGCGCTGACCGTCCTCGCCCCGACCGTCGCCACCCCCACCCTGGTGGAGCTGCCCTGGGCGACCCTGTGGGTCAACGTGATCGGCTGCCTCGGTCTCGGCGCCCTCACCGGTGTGCTCGAGGTCCGTCCCGGACGCCCCTGGATGCTGCCGTTGCTCGGCACCGGCCTGTGCGGGGGGTTCACCACGATGTCCTCCGTGGTGCTCGAGGGGTCGGCGATGATCGGCGCGGACTTCCCGCTCATCGCCTTCGTCTACGCCCTGCTCACCGTGGTGCTGTGCCTCGGCTTCGTGGTGCTCGGCCTCGTGGGGGGCCGCCGTCTCGCGCAGCCTTCCGCCCTGCGCGGCCTCCGGCGTCGCGGGTCGACCTTGCAGATCCAGGACGAGGAGGGCGGGGCATGAGCGCCGGCGTCTTCCTGCTCGCCCTGCTGCTGGTCTCCGTCGGCGGGGCCGCCGGATCGCTCGCCCGCTGGGGGATCCGGGTGGGCGGCGCGCGTCTGCAGGCCCGTCGGGGCACGACCCCGCGCTCGACCCACTGGGCGACCTTCGCCGCGAACGTCGTGGCCTGCCTGCTGCTGGGGCTGATCGTCGCCCGCCTGGGATCTGCGACCGGCTCGCTCGAGCTGCTGTACCTGCTGCTCGCGGCCGGGTTCTGCGGTGGGCTCTCGACGCTGTCCACCGCGGCGCTGGACGTGGTCGAGCTGGCGCGCCGGGGTGCGATCGCGATCTCCGTCGCCTACCTGCTGCTGTCCGTCGGATCGGGCATGCTCGCCCTCTGGGTGGGCCTGGTGATCGGCCAGTGACCGCTCCCGGCCTCGCACGACCGGCCCCGCGGATCCTGGTCCTGCTGGTCGTCGCGCTGCTCGCGCTGGCTCTGGTCGCGGTGCTCGCGGCCGACGCCGCCGCCGGCGGTAACCTCGTCCTCCGCGACGCCGGGGCGATCGCCCGCCACGGCGCGCCCGTCGCCGCCCTGATCGCGGATCTCGCGAGCGCCCTCGGCCTCGGCGGCGCGGTGGTCGCCGGCTGGCTGCTGCGCGACGGGGAGGACCGGATCCGGGCGCTCACCGCCGCGGCGATCGCCGCTGGCGTCGCCACCCTCGGCCGGGCCGCGGCGCTCGTGCTGTCCTATGCGGTCGCGACCGGGCAGCCGGTCGGCTCGCCCCGCTTCGGCTCGGATCTGGGCGTCTATCTCGGCACCGAGCTCGGCATCTGGCTCGTGACCGCACTCGTGCTCACCGCCGCCGCGACCACCCTGGCCCTCACCGGCACCTCCCGTGGCGTCGCCCGGATGCTCGCGGCGGGTCTGCTGCTGGCGACCTTCGCGACCGCGATGACGGGGCACGCCGCGGGGGACGCGAACCACGAGGCCGCGACCTCGACCATGCTCGCCCATCTGCTCGCCGTCGGCCTCTGGCTCGGCGGGCTCGGCGCGCTGCAGCTGCTGCCGGCGCGCTCGCGGGACGACGCCGCGGTGGTGCGCGGCTACTCGCACCTGGCCCTGATCAGCTGGATCATGCTCGCGCTGAGCGGGGTCTGGGCCCTCGCGGTGCGCATGAACGGGCCCGGCGACCTGCTCACGAGCGCCTATGTGCAGCTCGGCGCACTCAAGATGCTGCTGCTCCTGCTGCTCGGCGGGCTCGGCTGGCTGCAGCGGCGCGCCCTCGCCACCGGGTTCGACGCGGGGGAGGAGGGCCGCGCGGCGGTCGCGTCCTATCGGCGCCTGGCCCTGCTCGAGCTGGCCCTCATGGGCCTCGCCGTCGCGCTCGCCGCCGCCATGAGCTCCTCCCCGCCGCCGGCCGATGCCGGGGTGCCGCCCGAGGGCACGGCGGGTCTGCTCACCGGATACCCGCTGCCGCCGGCGCCGACCCTGTTCGGGGTGCTGACCGCCTGGCGGCCCGATCCCTTCGGGATGATGGTCGCCTGTGCCCTGCTGCTGTGGTGGTGGTGGCCGGGGAGTGCGGCACGGCCGCGCGCGGCGACGCGCCGCCTCCTGGTCGGTGCGGCGCTGCTGGTGCTGCTCACCAGCGGGCCGCTGAACGTCTACGGCAAGGTCCTGGTCTCCGCGCACGTGCTGCAGCACGTGCTGCTGCTCGGCACCGGCGTGCTGCTCGGCACGGTCCCGGCCCTCACGGGACCGCCCGGGGCGCTGCGCCGGACGCTCGGCCGACGCCCGCTGCTCGGAGCTCTCGCGGCCGCCGCCCCGGTGGCCCTGCTCGCCGCCGCCTACGCGAGCCCGTTCCTGCGCCTCGCGCTCGACGGGCATGCCGCCCACCTCGTGCTGCAGCTGCTGGCCGCATGCGGCGGCGTGCTCCTCGCTCTCTGCGTGCGGGCGACAGCGCCGGGGCGTGCCCGGTTGCTGGTCGCCGCGGCACCCGTCCTGCTGCTGCTCGCGGCGGGGGTGACACTGCTGCTCACCGACCACCTGATGGCCGCGAGCTGGTTCGGGGCGACGGGGCGGACCTGGTTCGCCGACGCCCTCGCCGATCAGCGACGCGCGGGGATCGGGGTGCTGCTCACGACGGGCCTCGGCGCCGTCGCGGCGGTGCTCCTGGCGCGCCGCAACCCGCGACGCGCCGACTGAGCCGCAGCCCGGCGGAGGACTCCGCTGAGTTCGACGGTCGCCTCAGGCACCGGGCCCGACGGACGCCTCAGGCGCGGGCGTCGGCCTCGAACAGGGCGCGGACGGTCCGCAGGCGCGCGAGCAGCGTCGCGCCGTCGGCCGCGGGCACCAGATCGTCCCCGGCATCCCGCGCGCTGCGCGCCGCCTGGCGGGGACGCACCGACCGGGCGCCGACGAGATCGCCGAGCCGCTCCCGCAGACCGCCCTCGCCCTCGGTGGGCGCGGTCGGCACCGCGGACTCGGAGCCCGCGCGCAGGCGGCGGAACTCGGCCAGGGCGGTCCGGGCGGAGGGGGGCGCGGCGTCGCCGTCGAGGGTGGCCTTCAGCAGGTACGCGGCGAGATCCGCCTGCTGCACGAGGATCGGCAGCGCCGGTCCGGACACCCGCTGCTGACCGAGCAGGACGAGATCGTCACGGCCGCGCGGGAAGGCGCCGAGGAAGAGATCCGGGTCGCCCTGCCTGGTCCGGGGCACGACCTCCGCGGGCAGATGGTCGGCGCCGGTCTCGTAGCCGGTCGCGAGGACCACCAGGTCGGCTGCGAACGTGCGGTGGCCGGCCTTGCCGCGGGGGGCGTCGTGGGTGAGGGTGCCGTCCTCCAGGAACCCGGTCACCTCGCCGACCACGGTGATCCGACCCTCCCGGACACGGTCCAGCACGTCGTCGGAGATGATCACCTGGTCCTCGAGCAGGGGTGCCTCGGGCGCGGGCATGCCGACGTCCTGCGGGCGGCCGACCGTGCGGGCGATGACGGTCTCGGCGATGCGGTCGTTGAGCCCGCCGAGCCGCGAGGGCTCGCGCGTGAGGGCCACGTCCCCGGGGCGGCCGGCGATCCGCCGCGGCACCACCCAGTGGCCGGTGCGCATCGACCAGCGCACCTCGAGGGCGCGGCGGGCGGCGTCCACGGCGATGTCGGCGGCGGACTGCCCGGAGCCGACCACGAGCACGCGGCGGCCTTCGAGGCCGTCGGCCCCGGTCCAGTCCTTCGCGTGCATGACCTGCACGGACCGCGGGGCGTCGGCGGCCCATTCGGGGCGGTGGGGCCGCTCGGAGATGCCGTGGGCGGAGACCACGGCGCGGTAGATCATGATCTCGCCGGTCGACAGCTCGACCTCCCACACCCCGTCCTCGAAGGGACGGGCGCGGCGCACCGCGACCCCGGGCCGGAAGTGCTCGGTGAGGTCGTGGCGGGCGGCGTAGGCGCGGAGGTACTTGCCCATCTGCTCGGGACGCAGGAACTCGGGGTAGGAGACCGGGCGCAACAGGTCCTCGTACTGGGTGGTGCGGCGGGAGGAGATCATCTCCATCGCGGTCCACACCGGGGTGTCCTTGCGGTCGGGGTCCCAGATCCCGCCGACGTGCTTCGCGCGGTCCACCAGGTCGAAGGGCACCTCGAGGGCCTGCAGCGCCGCGGAGACGGCCAGCCCCGCCGGGCCGGCGCCGATGACCAGCACCTTCTCGCGGGTGGGGATCGGGTGGGACAGCTCGGGCATCGGGTGAGGCCTTCCGGGACGGGTGGCGCGGGGGTCGCGGCGGGCGGACGGCGCCATCCTAGTCGCCCCTCCGCCGCCTCAGGTGACGACCGTGAGGACCGCCGAGACGCCCAGGGTGATGATGATGGTGCTGGTGACGTGCGCGAGGATGACGTGCCCGCGCACCAGCGAGCGCGCGGCGGCGGTGCGCGGCCCGAGGTCCGAGGGACCGGCCGAGGTCTGCACCAGCACCGCCCCGTACACGTAGTCGGCGAGCACCCGCTCGGGGACCGGGGTGCCCGCGAGGGAGAAGGCCTCGCCGTGGGCGTCCTCCGCCGCGTACTCGAGCGCGAAGGTCACCACCGCGGCGATCCAGGCGCTGGCCAGAGCCCCGATGGTGAGCAGCAGCAGCGCGGTCAGGGAGAGGCGCTCGGGCTGGGTCGCGAGGAGGACGGCGGCGAGGGCGGCGACCAGCAGCAGCTGCAGCACCTCCGACCAGGCGCCCGCGCGGCCCACCAGCCAGCGGTACTCGGGAACACCCCGACGCACCCGGGTGAGCCGGGCCGTCGCGAGCAGCTCGCGGCGCGGCCTGCCGCGGAGTGCGGCATAGGTGAGGACGGCGAAGAGCAGGGAGTAGACCGAGGTGGTGACGATGATGACCACGAGCAGCGGGGCGAGCCGCTCGTCGGGCGGCAGGTCCGGATCCAGCAGGTCAAGGAGCGGGAGGGCGGCGAGGCCGCCCGCGAGCACCGCGCCGAGGAAGGACAGCAGCATCCGCAGGTTCTCGGAGCGCAGCCGGCGGCGGGTCCGACGGCGGGCGCGCCGCCGACGGGCGGGACGGGGCGACGCGGCCGGGGAGTCGGGCCCGGTCATCCGTCGGCCCCGGCCGCGGCGCCGGCTGCGGCCCCCGCCGCGAGCTCGCGGGCGAGCAGCAGCGCCCCGGGCACCGCATCGGCCACGGTCGCGACCGAGCGGCCCTCGGCGCGCAGGCCGGTGAGGACCTCCTCGCGGATCGGACCCGGGGTGGCGAGCACCGAGCCGGCGAGGACCACCGGCAGCTCGACCTCGGGGTCCAGGGCCCGGACGGTGTCCCGCACGTGCCGGGCGGCGGTGTCGAGGATCTCGCGGGCCGCGGGGTCCTCGGGCACCGAGCCGGGGACGGCGGCGAAGCGGCCCAGCGCGGCGGGCGCCCCCGCCGGGAGCAGCTCGTCGAGGGCACGGATCAGGTCCTGCCGCGGATCGCCCGTGGGGGAGGGCGGCAGCAGCCCGTCGCGCAGATCGAGGTCCAGCAGGTCGCCGACCCGCTCGGTGAGCAGGGTGCGGCGACCGCGGCCGTCGAGGTCCGCGGCGACGGCCTGCAGGGTGCGGCGGCCGAGCCACACCGCGGAGCCGATGTCGCCCAGCAGCCAGCCCATGCCGTCGCGCCGGGCGATCGCCGCGCGGTCCCGGAAGCGGACGGCGACGGCCCCGGTCCCGGCGAGCACGAGCAGGCCGTCGTCGCCGACGCCGCCGGAGAGGAAGGCGGTGTGCAGGTCGTCGGTGACCAGCAGACGCTCCGCGGGGATGCCGAGGTCGGCCAGCCGCTCGCTCACGGCACGGTGCACCTCCGCCGCGCGCGCCGGGCCGGCGCCGGAGATGCCCAGGGCGACCCCGGCGATCCGCAGGTCCTCCCCGAGCTGCCGCCGGCCCTCGTCGAGGACCGCGCGCACCGTCTCCTGGAGGTGGTCCAGGGCCGCGGGGCCCGAGGAGCGCAGGTTCCCCCCGGGACCGGTCGCCTCGGCGACCACGCCGCCGCCGAGCGGGGCCAGCGCGAGCCGTGCGTGGGTGGCCCCGACGTCGCCCGCGATCACCGCGATCCGCGCCCCCTGGGTCGTCTCGTCCATCGTCCATCCCTCCCTCGGATTCAGGGACCCATCGTAGGCGCGGCGCCCGCAGGTGCTCCGTCCCCGGGCCCCGCCCGGGAGGCCCACCGGTAGCCTGACGGGGCCGCCCCACCCCTGGAGGACCGATGCCCGAGCAGCCCGCCGCCCCGGACGCCCGCGCCCCCGCGGCGGAGGCCGAGGACGAGGACGTGGTTCGCCTCGACTCGCCGACCGAGGAGCGCCTCGCGGCGAGCGAGGACCTCGACGCCCGCGACGCCGAGGGCATCCTCGGGGTGATCCTCGGCGAGGACGCGCGCGTCGCCGCGGCGGTCCAGGCGCAGTCGCGCCCCCTCGCCGAACTGGTCGAGATCGGCGTCGCGGCGATCTCCGCCGGATCGACCGTGCACTACGTGGGTGCCGGCACCTCGGGGCGCCTGGGGGTGCTCGACGCGGTCGAGCTCGCGCCCACCTTCGATGCGGACCCGTCCATGGTCACCGCCCACCTCGCGGGCGGGCCGGGGGCCTTCCTCGAGGCGGTCGAGGGCGCCGAGGACGATGCGGAGGCGGGGGCCGACCTGGTGCGCACCGAGTGCCGCCCGGGGGACGTGGTGATCGGGCTCGCCGCTAGCGGCCGCACCCCCTTCGTGGGCGGGGCCCTGCGCGCGGCCCGCGCCGCCGGGATGCCGACCGCGCTGATCTCCGCGAACCCCGGGGCGCCCCTCGCGGCAGCAGCCGACGTGGCGGTGCTGCTCGACGTCGGCCCCGAGGTGATCACCGGCTCGACCCGGATGAAGGCCGGCACCGCGCAGAAGCTCGCCCTGAACGCCCTGTCGACCGCGATGATGGTGCGCCTCGGCGCGACCTACGGGAACCTCATGGTGCAGGTCCGGGCCACGAACGCGAAGCTCGTCGGCCGCACCGTGCGCCTGCTCGTGCAGGCCACCGGAGCCGAGCCCGCGGCGGCCGAGGAGATGCTGCGGGCGGCCGACGGGGAGCTGCGGACGGCGCTCGTCGCGCTCCTGGCCGGGGCGGACGTCCCCGCCGCCCGGGACGCCCTCGCCCGCTTCCCCCGCGATCCCCGTCGGACCGGGGACCCCGGCGGGATCCGCACCGCCGTCGCCGCGCTCACCGCGCCGTAAATCGCTCGACCCTGCCGCCGCGCACCCCGTACCCTGGCGGCATGTGGATCTGATCAGCCCCCGACCGTCGACGCCGACCCCTCCCGGAGCTGATCCATGCGTGCCCACCCCTCGTCCTCCCCGAACGCCCCCGCGACCCGCGCCGCTGCGGTGCCTCGTGACGCGTCCGCGCCCGACCGGTCGCTGCACCTGCGCGGCGACGGGCTGTCCTTCGCCTTCCCCGACCGTCCCGTGCTCACGGACGTGAGCCTCGTGGTGCCCGCCGGCACGCCCACCGGTCTGCTCGGCGAGAACGGCAGCGGGAAGTCGACGCTGCTGCGTCTGCTCGCGGGAGAGCTGGTCCCGGATCGCGGCGAGCTGCGCGTCCCCGGGCCCGTCGGACTGCTCCGCCAGGACCTCCCCTTCCCCGCCTCCACGACCGTCCACGAGCTGGTCGAGGACGCGCTCGCCCGCTCCCGCCGTCTCGAGCGGGAGCTGATCGCCGCGGGGGAGGCGCTCGCTGCGACCGGCACGGCCGAGAGCGGAGCGGACGCCTCCGCCGCGGCGCGCGAGTACGACCGGCTGCTCCTCGAGGCGACCCTCGCCGACGTCTGGGACGCCGACCATCGGGCCGACGCCGTGCTCGCCGGCCTGGGCCTCGAGGCGCTGCCTGCCGAGCGCCCCCTCGGCGCCCTCAGCGGCGGCCAGCGCGAGCGCCTCGCCCTCGCCCACCTGCTCATCGCCCGCCCCACCACCTGGCTGCTCGACGAGCCCACGAACCATCTCGACGACGAGGCCGCCGCCTTCCTCACCGCCGCGATCGCCGCCCATCCCGGGCCGGTGCTGCTCGCGAGCCACGACCGGGCCTTCCTCGACGAGGCGACCGCCGCGCAGCTCGACCTCGACCCCGCCGAGAGCCCGCTCACCCGGCCCGACGGCGGCCTCACCGCCTACACCGGCGGGTTCAGCGACTACCTGCTCGCCCGCTTCGACGCCCGCGACCGGTGGGAGCACCGCTACCGCGACGAGCAGGAGGAGCTGCGCCGGCTGCGGGAGGTCGCGCGCGACGCCCACACCCTCGGCCGGGAATCGCAGGTGCGCGCCGAGGTGCGGATGGCCCGCAAGTACTTCGCCGACCGCAACGCCGTGCGGGTGTCCCGCCATGTGCGCGACGCCGAGCAGCGTCTCGCCCGGCTCGAGGCGGAGCAGGTGCGCAAGCCGCCCGCGGAGCTGCATCTCACCCACCTGCCCGCGGCCGTCGGCCGGGCCCGCGGCGGCGAGCTCGTGGCGGCGCACGCGGTCGAGGTCGCCGGCCGCCTCGGCCCGACCGACCTGCGCCTCGGCGCGGGGGAGCGGCTCCTGGTCACCGGACCCAACGGCAGCGGGAAGTCGACCCTGCTCGACCTCGTGGTGGGAGATCTCGCCCCGACCTCCGGCACGCTCTCGCGCCCCCGGGGTCTCCGGATCGGCCACCTCGCCCAGGACGACGAACCGGTCCCCGGCCGGAGCGTCGGCGAGCACCTGCGGCGGGCCGCGCGACTGGAGGATCCGGACGCCGTGCCCGAGCTGTTCGGGCTGGTCCACCCCCGCGACCTCCCCCGACCGCTCACCGCCCTCTCCCGCGGCCAGCTACGCCGCGTCCTGCTCGCCGCGGTGCTCCTGGACCCGCCCGAGCTGCTCGTCCTGGACGAGCCGACGAACCATCTCGCCCTGGTCACGGCGACCCGGCTGGAGAGCGCGCTCGAGGACTGGGACGGGACGGTGCTGATCGCCTCCCACGACCGCTGGCTGCGCCGCCGCTGGCAGGGCGAGGTGCTCGAGCTCGGCACCTGAAGGGAGGGACACAGATGTTCACAGTCCTCGACCGGGGAGGGGCCCCGGGTGAGGCTGTGGCCATCGATCACGACCCCAGGAGCACGCCATGAGCGACACCCCCGCGCAGCCCCAGAAGTTCGAGACCCTCGCCATCCACGCCGGCCAGACCCCCGACGGCGACACCGGCTCGCGGGCTCTGCCGATCCACCAGACCACCAGCTTCGTCTTCCCGAGCGCGCAGTCGGCCGCGGACCGCTTCGCGCTCGCCGAGGCCGCCCCGATCTACACCCGCATCACCAACCCCACGCAGGCCGTGGTCGAGAACCGGATCGCGGCCCTCGAGGGCGGCGCCGCGGGTCTGCTGCTCGCCTCCGGGCAGAGCGCGATCTCGCTCGCGATCCTCAACCTTGCGGGGGCGGGCGACTCGGTGGTCGTCTCCCCGAGCCTCTACGGCGGCTCCTTCAACCTCTTCAAGCACACCCTCCGCCGTCTCGGCATCTCCCCGCAGTGGGTCGAGGACCCCACCGATCCGGAGTCCTGGCGCGCCGCCGCGGACGAGACCACCCGCGCCTTCTTCGTCGAGTCCATCCCGAACCCGCAGCAGGACATCCCCGACCTGCGGGCCGTCGCGGACGTCGCCCACGAGGTCGGCGTCCCGCTGATCGTCGACAACACCGTCGCCACGCCCTATCTGCTGCGCCCCCTCGAGCACGGAGCCGACGTGGTGGTCCACTCCGCGACGAAGTTCCTCGGCGGCCACGGCACCTCCATCGCGGGCGTCATCGTCGACGGCGACAGCTTCGACTTCTCCGCCGACCCGGCGCGGTTCCCGCAGTTCAACGAGCCGGACGAGTCGTACAACGGCCTGGTCTTCGCGGGCCTGCCCGCCGCCTTCGTGACCCGCGTCCGCACCAACCTGCTGCGCGACCTGGGCCCCGCCGTCTCGCCCTTCAACGCCTTCCTCATCGGGCAGGGCCTCGAGACCCTGCCGCTGCGCATGGACCGCCACCTGGAGAACGCCCGCGCCGTCGCCGAGTTCCTCGAGGCCGACGACCGGGTCGGGACCGTCACCTGGGCCTCCCTGCCGTCGTCCCCGCACCACCGGACCGCGGAGCGCTACCTCCCGCGCGGCGCGGGCAGCGTCCTCGGCTTCGAGCTGCCCGGCGGGATCGAGGCCGGTCGTCGCTTCGTCGACGCCCTCACCCTGCACTCCCACGTCGCCAACATCGGCGACGTGCGCAGCCTCGTGATCCACCCCGCCTCCACTACCCACTCGCAGCTGAGCGAGGAGGAGCAGCGCGCCGCGGGCGTCGCCCCCGGCTTCGTGCGCCTCTCCGTCGGCCTCGAGCACATCGACGACATCCTCGCCGACCTCGAGCGGGGTCTCGCCGCAGCCGCCTGAGCGGAGACCGCCGCCGGGTTCGTCGCGGGCGGGGAGCGTGGATACGCTGGGGGCATCATGAGCACCGAGCCCGCGCCCCTGCCCCCGTCGCCGCTGGACACCTGGCCGCCGAGCTGGTCGCCCGCCGCGGTCGTCTTCGACTGCGACGGTCTGCTCGTGGACACCGAGGGCCAGTGGGTCCAGGTGCAGGACGCGTACCTCGCCCGGCACGGCACGGCCCTCGACCCGACGGTGCGCCGCGCCCTCACCGGCCGCGCCGCCGAGGTGGTCGTCCTGACCATCGCCGAGGCCGTCGGCCGCGCCCCTGAAGAGGTGGTGCGGGACCTGCTCGCCGAGCACCGCCGGCACCTCGAGGACGAGCTCACTCCCTTGCCCGGGGCGCTGGACACCGTGCGCGCGGCGGCGGACCGGGTGCCCGTGGCCATCGCCTCCAACTCGCCCCGCGAGATGCTGGACCGGAAGCTCGCCGGCCTCGGCCTCACGGACCTCGTCGACGCGAGCATCGCGATCGAGGACGTCGCCGCGCCCAAGCCAGCCCCGGACATGTACCTCGCCGCGGCCCGCGCCCTCGGCGCCGAGCCCGCCGACTGCCTCGGGCTCGAGGACTCCGAGACCGGCGCGCAGGCCGCCGTCGCGGCCGGGCTGCAGCTGATCGCGGTGCCCTCGATCCCCGGCCAGGAGCCGCTCGCGCCCCGCCGGCTCGACTCGCTCGCCGATCCCGCGCTCGCCGCCTGGATATCCACCTGGGAAGTGCGCCGATGACCGTCCCCGCCCGCTTCGCCGCCGTCTTCGGCGACTGGACCCCGCGCGCCGTGGTCTTCGACTGCGACGGCCTGCTGCTGGACACCGAGTCGGTGTGGCAGCGCGCCCAGGACACGGTCGTCGCCGAGATCGGCGCGGTCCTCACCCCCGAGGACGACGCCCGGCTGCACGGCTCGACCATCGAGGTCGCCGGAGAGATCCTCGCCGCCCGCGCCGGCCGCGAGGAGGCGCAGGTGCTCGCGGCGCTCCACCGCGAGTTCGACCGCGAGCTCGCCGGCGGGATCCGGCTCATGCCCGGGGCCGTCGAGACGCTCGCCCGCGCGAGCGCGAAGGTCCCGCTCGGCTGCGCGTCCAACTCCTGGCTCGAGGCGCTCGAGCACAAGCTCACCGCGGGCGGGCTGCGCGAGCACTTCACGGTGCTCGAGGCCTCGGACACCGTCGAGCGCGCCAAGCCCGCCCCCGACATGTACGCCGCCGCGGCCGCCGCCCTGGGCGTCGACCCCGCCGAGGCCCTCGCCCTCGAGGACTCCGGCACCGGGGCGCAGGCCGCCCGCGCCGCGGGGCTGCGGCTCATCGGGGTGCCCACGCCCGGCGCCCCGGCCCCGGTCGCCGAGCTGACCCTCACCGCCCTCACCGACCCGGATCTGGCCGCCTGGATCGACACCTGGTGACATGCCGCCGCCCGGGCGACCTGCCCGGGCACGGATGTCCACCCATGTCACCTCAGTTGGCCACCGCGAGCCGGTGCGGTGTTCACTGGACCCCATGACCACTCCGACCGACCCCTCCGCGCCCCTCGCGGCCCGCGCCCACGGCTCCGCCCTCACCGGCCGCGGCTGGCTGAACACCGGCGGCGCGGAGCTCTCCCTGGAGTCGCTGCGCGGCAAGATCGTGCTGCTGGACTTCTGGACGTTCTGCTGTGTGAACTGCCTGCACGTGCTCGACGAGCTGCGTCCCCTGGAGGAGAAGTGGGCGGACGAGCTCGTCGTCGTCGGCGTGCACTCCCCGAAGTTCGAGTTCGAGAAGGACCCCGAGGCACTCGCCGCGAACATTGAGCGCTACGAGGTGACCCACCCCGTCCTCGACGATCCCGAGCTGACCACCTGGTCCGAATACGGCGCCCGCGCCTGGCCGACCCTGATGGTGCTGGACACGCAGGGCCGCATCGCCGGGAACCTCTCCGGCGAGGGGCACGCCGCGAACCTCGATGCGCTCGTGGGCCGGCTCGTCGCCGAGGCCGAGGCCGACGGCACCTTGCGCCGCGGGCCCGCCCCGACCGTGCTCACCGAGCGGGTCCCGCAGACTCTCCGCTTCCCCTCGAAGCTCGTCACCCTCCCCGACGGCCGCCTCGTGGTCTCCGACGCGGGGCAGCACCGGCTCGTCGTCTTCCAGGCCGACGGGGCCACCGTCGACGAGGTCATCGGCGTGGGCACCCGCGGCCACGCCGACGGCGAGGCGGCCGAGGCCGCGTTCGCCGAGCCGAACGGCGTCCTCGCCCTGCCGCTCGAGGTCGCCGCCGAGGTCGGCTACGACCTGCTCGTCGCCGACACCGCCAATCACCTCCTGCGCGGGGTGAAGGTGGGGCAGGACCGCCTGCTGCGCTCCCGCACCGCGACCGAGGTCACCACCGTCGCCGGCACCGGCGCGCAGTGGATGCAGGGCGAGGCCCTGCCCCGCGGCGAGGGCGACGCCCGCTCCTTCTCCCTCTCCACCCCGTGGGACCTCACCTGGTCCCGCGTGCTGAACCGCGTCGTCATCGCGATGGCCGGGATCCACCAGCTGTGGACCTACGACCCGGTCACCGGCGCGCTGCTCGTGCTCGCGGGCACCACGCAGGAGGGCCTCGTCGACGGCCCCGCCGTGACCTCCTGGTGGGCGCAGCCCTCGGGCCTCGACGAGCTGCCCGACGGCCGCATCGTCATCGCCGACTCGGAGACCTCCGCGGTGCGCGTCCTGGACCCGCAGACCATGCGGGTGGCGACCCTCGTGGGGCAGGGCCTGTTCGACTTCGGCCATGTCGACGGCCCCGCCGACGTCGCCCGGCTGCAGCATCCCCTCGCGGTGACCGCGCTCCCGGACGGACGCATCGCCGTCGCCGACACCTACAACGGCGCGATCCGGCTGATCGACGAGGGCGACGGCTCGGGCCCCGCCACCGTCGTCACCGTCGCGACCGACCTCGACGAACCGTCGGCCGCGATCGTCGGTCCGCCCGTGGACGGGATCGGCCAGCTGATCGTCGTCGAGTCCGGAGCGCACCGCGTCACCTGGGTGCCCGTCGCTCCGGCCGCCGAGCGGATCATCGACGAGGGCGCCCAGCGCTCCGAGCGTCCCGCGACCGAGGTGGGCCCCGGCCCGCTCACGGTGCGGGTGCTGTTCACCCCGCCCGAGGGGCACAAGCTCGACGACTCGCTCGGCCCGTCCACGCAGGTCACCATCTCGACCACGCCCGCCTCGATGCTCACCGCGGGCGGGGGAGTCGACACCGCGCTCGAGCGCACCCTCGAGCTCGATCCCGCCTACACCGAGGGAGTGCTGCACGTCAGCGCGCGCGCCGCCTCGTGCGACGCCGATCCGGCGGTGGAGTTCCCGGCCTGCCACATGCACCAGCAGGACTGGGGGGTGCCGATCCGCATCGTGGAGGGCGCCCCCACCACCCTGGACCTGTCCCTGCTGGCCTGAGACCCGGTCCCGCGACCGCCCTGCCCGCGCCCCACCGTCGGAAGACTGCTCCGTGGATCTGATCACGCAATTCCCCCTGGGCGACGACCTCGCCGTCACCCTCCTCGTCCTCGCGGCCCTCTCGATCGCCGCGCTCGTGCTGGGGGCCGTGGTCCCCGCCCGGCTCCGCGGCGCGGAGGAGGCCGACGAGATCGACGGGGAGCTGGGCCGACGGATCGGCCAGCAGCTCTCGGCGGCCGGTTGGCTGCTGCTCTGGGTGGGCGTGCCCGCCCTCGGCCTGCTGTGGCTGGTCCCCGGGACGACCGATGACCGGCTGCTGCGCTCCGCGATGCTGCTCGCGGGCCTGCTGCTCGGCCCGCTGGCCGCGTGGCGGGGCCTCGCGCTGCAGCTCGCGGCGCTGGTGCTGCCCGAGGAGCGGCGCACCGGGCTGATCACCCGCCTCGGCGCGCTGTCCGTCGCCGGGGCGCTCGCGCTCGCGGTGCTCCCGGTGACGCTGATCCTGTGGTTCCTGCAGGAGGGCGGCTCCTCGGCGCTGATGTCCCTCGCGGCGGGCGCGGCGCTCTCCGCGCTCGCGATCCGCGTGACCCTCGCCCCGACGGAGGCCGCGGCCGCCGCCTCCGCGCTGCTGGTCGGCGTGGACGAGAACGACCAGCCCGCGGACGACGCCGAGAACCTCGGCGGGCCCCTGCTGCGCACCGCGGGGATGCTCCGCCGCGGCGCCGGGCTGAGCGCCGACCTCGTCGCCCTGACCACGGCCGGCGCCGCCCTCGGGGTGATGCTCGGCGTGCCGGTGCTCGCCGCCGAGGGGATCCTCGTGGTGCTGCTCGCCCTGGGCACCGCGCTGCTGGCGACCGGCGCCGTGGCCCTGCTGCCGCTGCGCGCCGACGAGATCGGCCAGGAGGCCGACGCGATCCGGCTGCGCGGTCTGATCCCGGCCGGGCTGGTGCTGGTGGGCCTCGTGGTCGCCGCCGCGCTGTGGCTGCCCTCGGCCTATCAGGACCTGCGCTTCGCCCACGTCGGCATGGACACCTTCACCGATCCCGCGATCGCCGGCTCCGAGCCGGTGGCTCGCGACTCTCTCGAGGAGCAGATCCTGCCCGCGGTCGAGGACATGAGCCAGTGGGTCTCCGCGACGGACGACGGCCGGGACGCCGGCGCTCTCCTCGACGTCCTCACCCTGTACACGATCTCCCCGAGCGCGGTCACCGCTGCGGCGCTGGGTCTCGGCGCGATCGTCGCGCTCGCCGCGGTGCTGCTGCTGGGCGGGAACGCCCAGCGCAACGGCGGGACCGTGCTGCGGGCCGCGCGCACCAGCCGCACCGGCGGCGCGCTCGGCCTCGCCGCGGGCCTCGGTTCGACGGCGCTCGCCGCCGCGGGCGTCCTGGCCGCCGCGGTGATCGTCGCCGGCGTGATCAGCGTGCTGAGCGGCGGCGTGCCGGGCCTCGCCCTCGCGCTCCTGGCCCAGTCCGGGCTCGCCGCCCTCGCGGTCCTCGCCTGCTTCTCCGCCTCCCTGTTCGCCCCGGCGCTCGGGGATCGTCCGGAGTCTCCGCGCACCCTGCGCGAGGCCGCCGCCGCGGCCCCCGTCGGCCCCCACGGCGCCCTCCTCGTCGCCGCCGCGATGATCGGGGTGACCGCCGTCGGCCCCGTGGTGACCGCGCTGCAGGTCGCCGCCCGTGGTGCCACCGTGTGGGAGGACCGCGCGCTGCACGCCCTCACCCCGCTCTCGCTGACGCTCCTCGGCGGTGTCGGGGTCGGCGTCATCGGGGTGCTGCTCGTGACGGCGTCGCTGCTGGACGCGGCCCGACGCCTCGGCGCCGACGCGGTGGTCATCACCCGCGCCGCGATCCTCGAGGACCGCGACCGGGCGGACCTGCCCGATCTCGCCGAGACCCTGCGCCGCGCGACGCTCACGCCCGTGGTCGTGCTCGTGCTGCTGCCGGTCGTGGCCGCCTTCGGGCTCGGCCCTGCCGCCCTGCCGGGCGTCGTGGTAGGCGGGGTGCTGACGGCCGCGGCGCTCGGCCTGTGGTCCCTCGGAGCCGCTGGCACCCTCGAGGGCGCCGAGTCCGTGATCGCGCGCGGCCGCTACGGCGGACGCGCCTCCTGGGGGCACTCCGGGGCGCTCACCGGCACGGTGCTGACGGGGATCCTGCGCGCGGTGCTGGGCTCCGTCGCCGCGCCCGCGCTGCTGGTCACCTCCGCCGTCTCCGCGCTGCTGGTGAGCGGTGTGGTCGCGCTCTCGACCGACGGCACCGATCCCTACCTGCGGCTCGGCATCGCCGTGATCGCGCTGCTGATCATGCTGGTGTGCTGGGTCGTCTCCGCGACCGCCCCCGAGGTGGACCTCGAGGACGGCCAGGAGCAGGTGGCCCGCCCGCTGTTCGCCCGCCCCGCCGAGGAGACCGAGGCCCCGCTCGAGGCGATGGACTGGGAGGACGAGGACGCCGAGATCGAGCAGGTCGCCGACCCCGTCCGGACCGCGCCGAAGAAGCTCAAGCGCCGGCAGCGCCGCGCGCAGGAGGCGGCCGCGCGGAAGAAGGCGGAGTCCGAGGAAGACTCCGAAGAGGACTCAGGCACCACCGACGAGGACTGAGCTCCGCCCTCACGAGCCGAGGCCCCCTGCGCGCGATATGCGCTGCAGGGGGCCTCGGAACGTTTCGGGGGCGGGGGAGCGCGGGCTCAGGCGGCCGCGCCGAGGGAGCGGAGCACGAACTCCTGCAGGGCGCCCGGCGGGATACGGCGGGCGCTCGAGCCGACCAGCAGCGAGTTGATGATGCGCACGGTCGCGTCGACGTCGAGGTCGTCGGCGAAGTCCCCGCTCGTGATGCCGTCGCGCACGATCCGGCGCAGCACGTCCTCGATCATCACCACGTGCTCGCGCATGCGCTGCGCGGTCTCGGGACTCAGCTGGGTCTTCCCGGTGGTGTGCGGCATGTGGAAGGACACCGACAGGTCGAGCTGGGTGCGCACGTAGGCGAGGACCGCATCGCGCGGGGAGGCGGTGTCGCTCACGCCCGCGCGGAGCTGCTCGATGTAGTCGGCGGTCTCATGCACCGCGTACTCGACCAGCAGCGTCTCCCGGTCGGGGAAGTGGTTGTACATCGCCGTGCGGCCGACGCCGGCGGCTCCGGCGATCTTCGAGAAGGTGACCGACTCGAAGTCCTGGGTCTCGAGCAGCTCCTCCAACGCGGCGAAGATCTTCTCGCGCGTGCGCTCGCGATGCTCCTCGAGGGACCCTCCGATGATCTTGGGCATGCCGCATTCTTGCACCGAGGGGAGCAGGTGTCAGCATGGATCTGACAGACCTGAGGCGCGCGCCACGTCCCCTGCCCCCCCGCCGGGCCTGTCTGCGCCGGGCCTGCCCCCGCCCCGCCGCCTGCCCTGCCCCGCACTCTCCGCCTGCCCTGCCCTGCCCTGCCCCGCCTCGTCCGCTCCGCATGCCCCGCCCGCCCGACTCAAACTCCGCGCGTGGCGTGACCTCAGGCCTCCACAGGGGTTGAGGTCACGCCTGGCACGGAGTTTCAGCAGCGGGGCGGCGGGAGACAGGCCTCGCGGCCCAGAAAGGGAGCGGGCGCGGCCCAGACGCTCGGCCGCAGACGGGAACGGCCCGGCGATCCGTGGGGATCGGCCGGGCCGGTTCTGGAGCGGGTGACGGGAATCGAACCCGCGCTGTCAGCTTGGGAAGCTGAAGTTCTACCATTGAACTACACCCGCGAAAGGTGGTCCCACCTGCGAGGAGATCCATCTCGAAGGGCTCCGGTCCAGGAGGACGCGAGTCAGCATACCCTCCCGTCGGCCTGCTCCGCGAACCGGGGCCCGGGGGTGGGACGTCCTGTCCGCTCCCGGGGACGGCGGATAGGCTGGGTGCCGTGCTGCTGAGCGACCGAGACATCCGTGCCGAGATCGAGGCCGGGCGCGTGCGCCTGGATCCCTTCGAGGAGGAGATGGTCCAACCCGCGTCCGTCGACGTGCGGATCGACCGCTTCTTCCGCCTGTTCGACAACCACAAGCACGCGATGATCGATCCCGCCGTGGAACAGGCCGATCTGACGCGCGAGGTCGCCGTCGCGCCGGACGACGCGTACATGCTCCATCCGGGCGAGTTCGTGCTCGCCTCGACCTATGAACAGATCTGCCTGCCCGATGACATCGCGGCGCGCCTCGAGGGCAAGAGCTCCCTGGGTCGCCTGGGCCTGCTCACCCATTCGACGGCGGGGTTCATCGATCCCGGGTTCCGCGGCCACATCACCCTCGAGCTGTCCAACATGGCCACGCTCCCGGTCGCCCTCTGGCCCGGGATGAAGATCGGCCAGCTGTGCTTCTTCCGCCTCTCGAGCCCGGCCGAGCGCCCCTACGGCAGCGAGGGCAACCTCAATCGCTACCTGGGTCAGCGGGGGCCGACCCCCTCGCGCTCGGCCCAGAACTTCCATCGCACCCGGATCCCCGTGGAGGACGGACAGTGACCCCCGCCGACGCCGCCCCGACCCTCGTCGATCAGCGCACCCGGCATCGCCTGCAGCTTCCCCGCGACACCGCTCCGCAGGACGTCCTGCTGATGGTGCGCAACGTGCGCCCCGGCGCCGAGGTCGACGACGAGGGGGCGATCGATCTGGGGGAGGGAGCCCGCCTCGTGCCCGACCGCTCACCGCGCGGGGCCGGCCGCTGGACCCTGGACACGCCGCGGGTGCGCGAGGAGGCCGACGGGGAGCAGCTCGTCGACTCCCATGGTTACGGCCGCGCCTTCCCGGAGGGCCTTCCCTTCGGTCCCGAGCGCCGTGCCCTCGACCTCGCTTGGTCCCTTGGGCGCCGGCTCTACGGCGCCGTCGTGACCGACGGCGGCACCCGCCTCGAGCCCCATCCCTTCTCGGTCCGCGACCTCACCGTGGTGAGCACGCACGCCCTCGCCCCCGAGTCCTTCGCCCAGCTGCTGGCGCCGCTCGAGCCCGAGGCCGAGCTGGACCGCGCGCCGGAGGACTCCCTCCGAGCGGGCTACAGCCTGACCGTGCCGCTCGACGCGGGGGATCATCTGGAGATCCGCGTCGGCCGCGGCGGTCGGCACAGCGCCCTCGCTGCGGTCAGCTGGCAGGCGCAGACCGTCGACTACGAGCTGGTGCACCTCCCGGCCAACGACGAGGAGGACGCCCTCGAGGCCCCGGATGCCGAGACCGCGGAGCGGTGGTCTGCCGCGTACCGGCGGATCGGGCTGATCGCCGGGCTGCTCGTGGAGACCGTCGGCGGGTACGTTTTGGATCTCGAGGGCTTCCTGGTGGACCCGGCGGATCTCGCCTGAGCCCGCCGGATCTCGCCTGAGCCCGCCAGTTCCCGCCTGATCCCGGCCCGCTCGGGCGCGGCGCCGCTCAGGCCCGCGCGGCGGGCCGTCCGGCGGCTCCCAGACGGATCGGCAGGAAGGCCACGAGCCCGATCGCGATCACCAGCACGATGCCGAGGATGCCGGTGCGGGTGTCCTGGAAGACGGCGACCGTGATCGCGAAGGCGGCGGTGCCGAGGAAGCCGAGCGCCCGGCCGGTGGTCGCGTAGAGGCCGAAGTTCTCGGTCTCGCGGCCCGGCAGGGAGAGGCGGGTGAGCAGGTTCCGCGAGGCGGACTGCACGGGGCCGACGAAGAGGCAGATCGCCAGGCCCGCGGCCCAGAACACGACGGTCGCGGAGAAGGCCAGCACCACCAGCCCCAGCACGATGATGCCCAGGCAACCGGCGATGATCACCGGCCGCGGCCCCACCCGGTCGTCGAGGCGTCCGCCGAGGAACACCCCGACGCCGGCGACCAGGTTCGCGGCGATGCCGAAGATGATCACCTCGGTCGTGGAGAACCCGTAGGCGTTCGCGGCGAGGACGCCCGCGATCGAGAAGACGGCGCCGAGCCCGTCGCGGTAGATCGCGGAGGCCACCAGGTACTGCAGCATCACCGGCTCCTCCTTCACGGCCCGGATCACACGGCGGATGATGCTCGCGTAGCCCTGCCAGGGGGTCCATCGCTGCTCGGGGGCGGTGGCGGTGTGCCGCGGCGCCCAGATCATCAGCGGCAGGGTGCCGATCAGGATCCAGGCGGCGACGAAGATCGGGATGGCCCGCAGGTTCCAGCCGTCCTCGGCCGGGAGGCCGAGCACCCCGGTGCCCGGCATCACGAAGAGCACCAGCACCAGGACGAGGCACACGATCGAGCCCCAGTAGCCGACCGCCCAGGCGGTCCCCGAGACCCGGCCGCGGTTCTCCGGCGTCGAGATCTCGGGCAGCACCGAGTTCACGAACACCCCGGCGAGCTCGCTGAACACCACGGCGAGGGCGATCAGCACCGCGCCCAGGACCAGGTAGTCGCGGTCCAGCGCGACCAGCGGCATGAGCGCGACGACCGCGACGGTGCCGAGCGTGGTGATGCGCAGCAGAGCGTTGCGGGCGCCGCCGCGGTCGGCGAGATTGCCGAGCAGCGGGGCGAGCAGGGCGATCGCGATCGCCCCGATCGACTGCCAGGTCGTCAGCACCTGCGAGCCGTGGTCCTGGGCGGCCTTCCGGGCCGCGTCGCCGACGACGCCCTCGGCGGCGACGCCGCTCGCGACATAGGTGGCGAAGACGAAGGTGAGGATCACGGAGCTGAAGGCGGACATGCCGCCGTCCCAGGCCGAGAAGGAGGCGACGGCGCGGCGCAGCTCGCGGGGGGAGAAGCGGGCGGAGAGCGGGGTCCCGGGGTCGGCCGGGGCCGAGGAGGTGGCCATGGGGTCACTGTACGGAGCGCCGGGGGTGAAGAGTCCAGAGGAGTCCAGTGGAGTCCAGGCGAGTCCAGTGGAGCCCGGAGGAGTTCAGGTGGACACAGATTCGGTGGGGGTCGGTCCCGTAGAATGGTCGAGGCCCCCTTCCCCACGCCCGCCGGACGGAGACCGCATGCTGTCGATGCTCCTCGCCCACCTGGCGGCGGCTCTTCTCGGGCCGTGGTTGGTGCGGACGATGGGACGCAATGCGTTCTACCCCTTGGCCCTGGTGCCGGCGGGCTCCGCGATCTGGCTCGCGACGATCGACCCGCGCGCCCTCGCCGCGGCACCCGTCGAGGTCTCCGTCCCGTGGATCCCTGCTTTCGGGGTCGACCTCGCCCTCCGCCTGGACCCGCTGAGCTGGGTGATGGCGCTGATCGCCACCGGGATCGGCGCGATCGTGCTGCTGTACTGCGCGCGCTACTTCTCGGACACCGAGCCGGGGCTGGGCCGCTTCGCGGGCGTGCTCACCGCCTTCGCCGGTGCGATGCTGGGGCTGGTCCTCGCCGACGACGCGATGGTGCTGTTCACCTTCTGGGAGCTCACCACCGTCTTCTCCTACCTGCTGATCGGTCACTACCAGGACAAGCAGGCCTCCCGCCGCGCCGCGATGAACGCGCTGGTCTCGACCACCGCGGGCGGCCTGTCGATGCTCGTGGGCCTGCTGATGATGGCGAGCTCGGCCGGCTCGATGCGGCTCTCCGACATCGTGGCGGACCCGATGTGGGCGCAGGCGGATCCCTTCCTGATCACGGCCATGCTGCTCGTGCTGGTCGGGGCGCTGAGCAAGTCCGCGATCGTCCCCACCCACTTCTGGCTCCCCGGGGCGATGGCGGCGCCGACCCCCGTCTCCGCCTACCTGCACGCCGCCGCGATGGTGAAGGCGGGCGTCTACCTGATCCTGCGCTCGGCCCCCGCGCTCTCGCATCTCGAGGCGATCAGCATCCTCCTAGCCGTGCTCGGCGCCGCGACGATGCTGCTCGGCGGCTGGCGCGCCCTCCGCCAGACCGACATCAAGCTGCTGCTCGCCTACGGCACCGTCTCCCAGCTCGGCTTCCTCACCGCGATCTCCGGGCTCGCGACCGAGGACGCCGTCCTCGCCGGGATCTCGATGCTCCTCGCCCACGCGGTGTTCAAGGCGCCGCTGTTCATGGTCGTCGGCATCATCGACAAGAAGTTCGGCACCCGCGACCTGCGTGTGCTGCAGGACGTCGGCCGGGTCGCCCCCGTCGTCGCGCTCATCGGCACGGTCTCGGCGGCGTCGATGGCGGCGATCCCCCCGCTGTTCGGCTTCGTCGCCAAGGAAGCGCTCTACTCGGCGCTCTGGTACGGGGAGACGTGGCATCGCATCCTGCTGATCGCCCTGGTCGCCGGGTCGGTCCTCACCGTCGCCTACTCGTGGCGCTTCGTGAAGGGCGCCTTCGGCCCCGCACCCGGCGCGCCGCCGCTGCCGCGCCCCACGATCCCCGTGCTCTTCTGGGCACCGCCCGCCGCGGTGGCCGTGCTGTCCATCGCGCTGGTGGCCGTGCTCGGGCCGCTCGAGGAGGTCCTCCGGGGCGTTTCCGCGGGGCTGCCGCCGAGCGAGGAGGGCATCCACCTGGTGGTCCTACCGCATCTCGGGGTGCCGCTGCTGGCCTCCGCGGTGACCCTCGGGACCGGTGCGCTGCTGGCCTCGCGGATGCGCTGGCTGAACACGCTGCAGAAGCGCGTCTCGCCGCAGCGCTGGGCCCGTGAGGAGCTGCAGGACTGGCTCGACGCGGAGCGCCTGTTCCGCAAGCTGATGCGCGCGACCGATCTGCTCGCGATCGCGGTCACGCCGCTGTTCCAGCGCGGCTCCCTGCCCTACACCCTGGGCACGATGCTGCTGGTGCTGATCGCCCTGGTCGGCCCGGTGGCGCTGGTCGGCGCCCCGGTCCCGGACAACCTGGTGCTGATGCAGCACCCGATCGAGCTGCTCGTGCTGCCGGTGGTGGCGCTCGCCGCGATCGGCGCCGCCCGCTCCCGTCGGCGGCTGCGCGCGGTCTTCCTCATCTCCGTGACCGGCTACGGCATCGCCCTGCTCTTCCTCGTCGCGGGCGCGCCCGATGTCGCGACCACGCAGGTGCTCGTGGAGACCGCGATGACGGTCGTGCTGGTGCTCGTGCTGCGGCGCCTGCCGCTGCACTTCTCGCGGAGGCCGCTGCGGATCGGCGCCTGGGGACGCTGGGGGATCGCGATCTCGACCGCCGTGGTGCTGTGCGGCGCCGTGCTCTACGCGGCCGACGCGCGGTCCACCGACCCGCTCGGCCCCTCGCTGATCGAGCCCGCCTACGAGATCGGCGGCGGCCACAACGTCGTCAACGTCGCGCTGGTCGACGCACGCGTCTGGGACACCATGGGCGAGATCTCGGTGCTGCTGGTGGTCGCCACCGGCGTCGCCTCGCTCATCTTCGTCACCCGCCGCGAACAGGGCATCTCGCGGGTCCGCGACCTCTCGGAACGTCCCTCGATCTGGCGCCGCCGCGCCGATCCGGCGCTGCCGCAGAACGCGCTCGACTTCGACGCGCGCCCCGACGAGGTCGCGGGCGGCAACCGCTGGCGCACCTGGCTCTCGGCCGGGCTGACGCTCGCGCCCGAGCGGCGCATGGTGATCCTCGAGGTGGTCACCCGCATCGCCTTCCCGATGACCATGATGTTCTCGCTGTACCTGCTCATGGCGGGGCACAACCATCCCGGCGGCGGCTTCGCGGGCGGCCTGGTGGCCGGGCTCGCCCTCGCCCTGCGCTACATCGCCGGCGGCCGCTACGAGCTGTCCGAGGCGATGCCGGTGCAGGCCGGCTTCGTGCTCGGCACCGGCATGGCGATCGCGGTCGCGGCCGGGGTGCTGCCGCTGCTCTTCGGGGGGACGATCTTCGCGACCGCGACCCCGGTGGTGGACGTGCCCCTGCTGGGCGAGCTGCACTTCCCGAGCGCGCTCCTGTTCGACCTGGGCGTCTACCTCGTGGTGGTGGGCGTGATGCTCGACTTCCTGCGCTCGCTCGGCGCCCAGATCGACCAGCACCAGGAGGCCGATCTCGATGCCCGTTAGCCTGCTGCTCCTGCTCACCGCGGGGATCCTCATCGCCTGCGGCGTGTACCTCGTGCTCGAGCGCACCCTGTCCCGGGTGATCCTCGGCTTCGTGCTGCTGGGCAACGGCGTGAACGTCCTGTTCATCGTCGCCGCCGGGCCGCAGGGCCTGCCGCCCTTCGAGGGCACGGGGGATCCCGCGGAGATGACCGATCCGCTGCCCTTCGCGATGGTGCTCACGGCGATCGTGATCGCGCTGGGCATCACCGCCTTCGGCGTCGCCCTGTCCTATCGGGCCTGGCAGCTGTTCGGCCACGACGAGGTCCCCGACGACGTCGAGGACCGCAGGGTGTTGCGCCGCCGTCGTCGTCGGGCGGAGGACGTCGAGGACCTGCCCTGGTCGCAGGCGCTCTCCGAGGAGACCCGCCGGGGCGCTCTGATGCATTCCCAGGGCTTCGGGCCTGACGACTCCGACGCCCTCGGATCCGACCTCAGCAGCGCCGAGGACGTCCCCCAGGACCACACCGAGGCCGACGAGGGAGAGTCGAGCTCGCTGCGGGCCCAGCTGCGCCGCCGCCGGGAGCGGCGGCACGGAGCGGCCGACGCCCCCGGCACCGCCCGCGCCTCCGACACCCCGCCCGCCCCCGACGCCCCCGAGGAGGAGTCCTGAGCATGGAGCTCCTCCTGGCCCTGCCCGTGATGCTGCCGCTCGGCGGCGCCGCGGTGACCCTGCTGCTGCGCCACCACGTGCGGGTGCAGCTGTGGCTGACGATCCTCACCCTCGCCGCGATCCTCGCTGTCGCCCTCGTCGTCGGCTATCACGTCTCCGAGGTGGGCGGGGTGATGGTGCTGCAGATCGGCAACTGGACCCCGCAGCTGGGCATCGTGCTGGTCGCCGACCGGCTCACCGCGATGATGCTCGTGGTCTCGAGCTTGGTCACCCTCGCGGTGCTGGTCTACTCGAGCGCGCAGGCGGTCTCCGAGTCCTCGGAGCGGACCCCGGTCGCCATCTACCACCCCACCTACCTCACGCTCGTGGCCGGGGTGTCGATGGCCTTCCTCGCGGGCGATCTGTTCAACCTCTACGTCGGCTTCGAGGTGCTGCTGGCCTCGAGCTACGTGCTGCTGACCCTCGGCGGCTCGGCGAGCCGGATCCGCGCGGCGACCACCTACGTGATCGTCTCCCTGCTCAGCTCGGTGATCTTCCTGGCCGCCATCGCGGCGGTGTACACCGCGGTGGGCACCGTGAACCTGGCCGAGCTCGCGGTGCGGCTGGACGGTCTGGAGTCCGGCACCCGGATGATCCTCGAGCTGATGCTGCTGGTGGCCTTCGCGATCAAGGCCGCGATCTTCCCGCTGAGCGCCTGGCTGCCGGACTCGTACCCGACGGCCCCCGCCCCGGTCACGGCGGTCTTCGCGGGCCTGCTCACCAAGGTCGGCATCTACGCGATCCTGCGCCTGGAGACGCTGCTCTTCCCCGCCTCGCAGATCTCGAACCTGCTGCTCGCCGCGGCGGGGCTGAGCCTGTTCATCGGGATCCTGGGCGCGGTCGCGCAGACCGACCTCAAGCGCGTCCTCTCCTTCACCCTCGTCTCGCACATGGGGTACATGCTGTTCGGCCTGGGCATGGTCACCCAGACCGGCATGGCGGCGACGATCTACTACGTCGCCCACCACATCACCGTGCAGTCCACGCTCTTCCTCGCCGCGGGCCTGATCGAGCACCGCGGCGGGACCACGAACCTCATCAAGCTGGGCGGTCTGGCGAAGCTCGCCCCGGTGATCGCGGTGCTCTTCTTCATCCCGGCGATGAACCTCGCGGGCATTCCGCCCTTCTCGGGCTTCATCGGGAAGGTCGGGTTGATCGAGGCCGGCATCTCCTTCGACACCGCCGCGGGATGGATGCTCATCGCCGTCAGCGTGATCACGAGCCTGCTGACCCTCTACGCGATCGCGAAGATCTGGAACCGCGCCTTCTGGCAGGAGCCTGATCAGGAGATCGTCGAGCGCGACGTGCCGATCCCGCGCGTGATGCTCGGCGCCACCGGCGCGATGATCGGCTTCTCCCTGCTGCTGACCGTGCTGGCCGGGCCGATCATGGACTACGCCGACGAGGCGGCGCACGCGGTGCTGCAGCGCTCCCCGTACGTCTCGGCGGTGCTCGGCGACGAGGCGGCGGGAGATCTGGTCTACCGGATCGACGATCAGGGGCAGCGGGTGGAGGAACGATGAGCCGCCGGGTGGACGAGCTGCGCCGCTCCTGGTTGTGGATCCTGGCGGCGGTCCTGCTGTGGTGCCTCCTCTGGGGCGCCGTCGACCTGCGCACGGTGCTCGGCGGGGCTCTCGCCGCGATCCTCGTCTTCTGGCTGTTCCCGATGCCGCCGATGGGCCATGAGCTGACCGTCCGCCCGCTCGCGGCGGTCACCTTCCTGGCGCGCTTCCTCGTGGACCTGTGCGTCTCCGCGGTGCAGGTGGGCTGGTATGCGATCCGCCCGGCGCCGGCGCCGCCCGGCTCGGTGATCGCCGTGCAGCTCGCCTCCCGCTCCGACTTCTTCCTGACCATGACCGGCATCGTGTGCACCCTCGTGCCGGGCTCGGTGGTGGTCGAGGCGCAGCGGGCCACCGGCATGCTGTTCCTGCACACGATCGGCCCGGGCACGGCGGAGGAGGTCGAGGCGGCACGCGCCGACGTTCTCGCCCAGGAGGAGCGCCTGCTGCGGGCCTTCGCGCGTCGGGAGCTGCTCGAGGAGGCGGGTCTGCGATGAGTCCCTTCGAGATCGTGCTGCTGGTGTGCGGGGTGGTGCTCGCCCTGTCCTCGCTCGTGGTCGTCTACCGCATGATCGTGGGGCCGACGATTCTCGACCGCGCCGTGTCCACGGACACCTTCGTGGTGCTGCTGGTGCTCGCCATCGCCCTGTACACCGCCCAGGCGCGGGCGCCCTGGGCGGGCCCGGCGATGCTGACGCTGACGGGGCTGGCCTTCATCGGCACGGTGACCTTCGCCCGCTTCGTGGCCCGCGAGGACACGTTGCAGGGGCGGCATCTGCAGCCCGAGGAGCCGGACACCGTCACCGCCGAGCACGAGGTGATCCATGACGTCAGCGGGGACGGCGACCCCGGTCCGTCCTCGTCTCGCGCGGGAGCCGCGGGGCCCGGCGCGGCCTCCGGCGCCTCGTCCGCGAACACCGTCCCGACCGACCTCGACGTCGAGCCGAGCGGCTTCGGCGGCGATGGCGCGGACCGCGGGTTCGAGGTGTTCGGGTCCGAGGACGACGAGGACGACGAGCAGGACGATCGCGCCCGCCGCGCCGATGACCCGATGGGGGCCGACGGGTCCGCGGAGGACGCGCACGGCGCGCAGGACGAGGACTTCGGGGCGGGCGACGGCTCCTTCGGGGCCCCGGACGAGGGAGGCCGAGGATGAGCGTCGCCGAGATCGTGGCATCGATCCTGATCGGACTCGGGGTGCTGCTCGCGGTGCTCGCCGCGGTCGGGCTGAACCGCTTCCAGGGGGTGCTGATGCGCCTCCACGCCGCGTCGAAGCCGCAGACCCTGGGACTGATCCTGGTGTTCTCCGGCGTCGCGATCGCGACCGGCTCCTGGACCCTCGCGGCGCTCTTCCTCGCCGTCCTCCTGGCGCAGATGCTGACCGTCCCGGTCGCGAGCGTGATGGTGGGCCGCGCAGCCTTCCGGCGCGGCTTCGTGCGCGGCGGCGACTATGCGATCGACGAGCTCACCCCGCGGCTGGCCGCGGCAGGCGACGACGATGACGACGAGGACGGCTTCGTCGACGAGTCAGGGGACGACCACGAGGGCCTGGCGGGGGAGGGCGCCGAGCGGTTCCCGGAGAACGTCGTGGTCGGCGAGCACGAGGATGCGCTCATCGACCCCAACTGGGAGGAGCCGGAGGCCGGCGCCGAGGAGGTCGAGGACGAGGAGATCCTCGACATCGACCTCGACGACGAGACCGAGCGCGAGGCCGAGCAGGTCGCGGAGCGCGACGAGCGGCACTGAGCCGGATCCCGTCGGGAGCCCCGACGGGTCCGGCGGGCCGCGGCGCCCGCCGGAAGACCCGGCCCCCCCGTCGGCCGCTCTCAGAACAGCCCGACGGACTCCCCGGACTCGGTGACCCCCATGCGCAGGGCGGCCGGCTCCTGGGGCAGTCCCGGCATGGTCATGATCGCGCCGGTGAGGGCGACGACGAAGCCCGCACCGATCTTGGGCACCAGGTCCCGCACGTGCAGCACGTGCCCGGTGGGGGCGCCGAGCAGCGTCGGATCGTCCGAGAAGGAGTACTGCGTCTTCGCGACGCAGACGGGTAGTGTGTCCCAGCCGTTTCGCTGCAGCATCCGCAGCTGGGCGGGGGCGCGCTCGGTGAGCACCACGTCGTCGGCCCCGTACACCTCACGGGCGAGGGTCCGCAGGGACTCCTCGATCCCGCCCGCTGGGGCGTAGAGCGGGTGGTACCCCTCGCCCTCCCCGGCCTCGATCGCGGCGAGCACCTGCTCGGCGACGGCCCGGCCGCCCTCGCCGCCGTCGGCCCACACCTCCGAGAGGGCCGCGCGGAAGCCCTGCTCCCGAGCCCAGTCGAGGACGGCGGCGAGCTCGGCCTCGGAGTCCGTGGGGAAGCGGTTCAGGGCGATCACCGGTTCGAGCCCGAACTTGCGCAGGTTCTGCACGTGGCGGGCGAGGTTCGCGGTGCCGGCGAGGGCGGCGTCGAGGTCCTCGGTGCCGAGGTCGGCCTTGGCCACCCCGCCGTGCATCTTCAGGGCGCGCACGGTCGCGACGACCACGGCGGCGTCGGGATGGAGTCCGCCGAGGCGGGACTTGATGTCGAGGAACTTCTCCGCGCCGAGATCGGAGCCGAAGCCGGCCTCGGTCACGGTGATGTCCGCGAGGGAGAGCGCGAGGCGGGTCGCGGCGAGGGAGTTGCAGCCGTGGGCGATGTTCGCGAAGGGCCCGCCGTGCACGAGGGCGGGCGTGCCGCCGAGGGTCTGGACCAGATTCGGCAGCAGGGCGTCCTTGAGCAGCATGGTGATCGCGCCGCCCACCTGGAGATCGGCGACGGTCACCGGGGTGCGGTCGCGACGGTAGCCGACGACGATGGCGTCGATGCGGCGCTGCAGGTCCGCGAGATCGGTCGCGAGGCACAGGATCGCCATGATCTCGGAGGCGACGACGATGTCGAAACCGTCCTCGCGGGGGACGCCCTGCCCGGGCCCGCCGAGCCCGATGACGACCTGGCGCAGGGCGCGGTCGTTCACGTCGACGACGCGCTTCCACTGGATGCGGCGCGGGTCGAGGTCGAGCTCGTTGCCCTGCTGGAGGTGGTTGTCGATCAGGGCGGCGAGGGTGTTGTTCGCGATCTGGATGGCATGGAAGTCGCCGGTGAAGTGGAGGTTGATGTCCTCCATCGGCACCACCTGGGCGTGGCCGCCCCCGGTCGCGCCGCCCTTGATGCCCATGATCGGGCCGAGCGCGGGCTCTCGCAGGGCGACCATCGTGCGATGGCCCATCAGCGAGAAGGCGTCGGCGAGGCCGACGGTGGTGGTGGACTTGCCCTCGCCCGCGGGGGTGGGCGACATGGCGGAGACCAGCACGAGGCGGCCGGTGCGGCCCGTCGGCTCCATCGCGCGGACGTCCACCTTGGCCTTCGTGCTCCCGTAGGGGATCAGGGCCTCCTCGGGGATTCCGGCGCGCTCGGCGATCTCATGGATCGGCAGCAGGGTCGCCGCCTGGGCGATCTCGAGGTCCGGATTCTGGGCTGACATCGTCGTCCTCCAGGGGATGGTCGGGTCCGGGGGTCGCCCGGGCTGATCCCCCTCAGCCTAGGAGGCGCGGCCGCGCGCTGTGAGCGTCTTCCGTAAGACCCGCGAGGTCCCGCATA
>NZ_JAZDCH010000011.1:0-42455 GCF_036311905.1 Brachybacterium sp. J153
CTCAGCCGAGGAGGCTCGGCCGCCCGCTGCGTTCGCTCCGCGAGGACCTGCGGAGCGACCGCGGCGGGCGGCGCGGGGCGCCCGGTTCACGCCTTCCCGCGCCGCCACAGCGCCGAGGGCCACCAGATGACCCGACCGAGGTCGAGGGCGAGGGCCGGCACCAGCAGGGTGCGGACCACGAAGGTGTCCAGCAGGACGCCGAGGGCGACGATGAACGCGATCTGGGCGAGGAACAGGATCGGGATCACCCCGAGGGCGGCGAAGGTCGCGGCGAGCACGAGGCCGGCGGAGGTGATGACCCCGCCGGTCACGGCGAGCCCGCGGACCACCCCGTCCCGCGTCCCGTGCCGCAGGGACTCCTCCCGCACCCGGGTCATGAGGAAGATGTTGTAGTCGATCCCAAGGGCGACGAGGAACACGAAGCCGTACAGGGGGACGGCGGGATCCGCGCCGGGGAAGCGGAACACGTGCTCGAACACGAGCGCGGAGATCCCGAGCGCCGTCGCGAAGGACAGCACCGTCGTGGCGATCAGCAGCAGCGGGGCGAGGATCGCGCGCAGCAGCAGCATGAGGATCACCGTGATCACCACGAGGACGATCGGGATGATCAGCGCGCGGTCGTCCACGGACGTCTCGTCCGTGTCCAGCGCGGTCGCCGTGGATCCCCCGACCAGGGCGGGCAGATCCTGCGCCGCGAGCTCGCCGCGCAGCTCGCGGACCGTCTCCTCCGCCGCGAGGGAATCCGGCGCGCTGGACAGCGTCGCCTGCAGCAGCACCTGCCCGTCGACGACGGTCGGGTCGGGGGCGGGGCTCCCGGGCGGGCCGAGGGGCTGGATCCCGTCGGCGGCCACCGGGGCGGAGCCGCTGGGGGAGTCCGCGGCGGTCACCGCGACGGAGTCGATGCCGTCGGCCGCGGCGAGCAGATCCGCCGTGGCCTGCAGGTCCGTCTCCGGGACCAGCACCTGGACGGGGGAGCCGGCACCGGCGGGGAAGTGCTCGCCGAGCGCGGCCTGCCCCTCGCGCGCGGAGGACTCCCCGAGCACCAGATCCGCCTGGGGAACCCCGTCGGCCTCGAGCTGGACCAGGCCGATCCCGCCGACGGCGAGGGCCAGCGCGGTCAGCACCCACACCGGGCGGGGGCGACGGCGGACGGCGCGGGCGATGCGCTCCCAGACGCCGTGGCCCGACGTCACGGTCTCGGCCCCGCCGTCGGAGGCGGCCCCGCCGTCGGAGGCGGACCCGCCGTCGGGCTCGGCCCCGCCGTCGGCCCCGGTCTCGAGCCGCGGCCGACGGGGCCAGAACGCCGTACGGCCGAGGAGCAGCAACGCGGCGGGGAGGAAGGTCAGGGCGGCCGCCATCGCGAACAGGATGCCGACCGCGGCGACCGGTCCGAGGGAGCTGTTGGAGCGCAGGTCGGAGAGCAGCAGGCAAAGCAGTCCCGCGATCACCGTGCCGCCCGAGGCGAGGACGGGCTCGATCGTGCCGCGCAGGACCCTCGTGGTGGCCGTCCAGCGGCTCGCGGTGCGGCGCAGCTCGTCGCGGTACCGGGCGACGTAGAGCAGGGAGTAGTCGGTGGCCGCGCCGATCACCAGGATGAACAGGATGCCCTGGGTCTGGCCGGACAGCAGCAGCACATCGGCGGCGGCCAGGTGCCAGATCAGCAGCAGCGCCGCGCACAGGGCGGACATGCTGGTGGCGAGCACGACGGCGGGCAGCAGCAGCGAGCGGTAGACCACCACCAGGATCAGCAGCACGGCAGCGAGGGCGACGCCGAGCAGCAGGCCGTCGATCCCGGCGAAGGCCTCGGCGAGATCGGCGGAGAAGCCCGCGGGCCCGGTGACGTACCCGGTGAGGCCCGGCGGCAGATCGGCCTCGAGCTCGGCCCGGATGGCGGTGGTCGCCTCGGCGAGGTCCGTCTCGGCGTCCAGCGGCACGAACACCTGGACCGCGAGTCCGTCCTCGGAGGTGATCGGCGGGGAGATGTCGCCGCGGACCTGCTCGAGCTGGGCCAGATCGGCGGTGGCCTGCTCGATCGCCGCAGAGGACTCCGCGTCGATCGCGGTGGGGGAGGTGATGACGATGATCGCGGGGATCGCATCGGAACCGGTGAACTCGGGGGCGAGCTGCGCGACGCGGGTCGCCTCGGAGGACTCGGGCAGATAGGCCGTGCGGTCGTTCGAGGAGACCTCGTCGACCCGCCCGAAGTAGGGGCCGCCGACGCCCGCGAGCGCCAGCCAGCCGACGATCAGCAGCGCCGGCAGCAGGATGCGCAGCGTCCGCGGGGCGCGGGGCAGGTCCCGGCGATGCCGATGCCCGCCGCTCTGCGGCGAGCCGGCGTGCGCAGAGGCTCCACCCGACGGGGCGCCAGGAGCGGCAGGGTCGGAGGAAGCGGGGGAAGAGGGCGAAGCTGGTGCGGAGGCGGAGTGCGGCATGGTGTGTCCCTTCGCGGACGGAGTCGGACCAGTCTCGCACACATTGCTAGCTTGGCTAGATATCTACCTCGTGAGAGATGTGGGGCTACCATGCCTCCCATGGCAGCGGACCCCGGGAGTGAGCGAGAGCGGACCGACCCCGACCTCGGGACGTCGCTGTTCAGCCTCGCGGCGAGCGATCCCCGCGGAGAGCTCGTGGACCGCAGCGGACTCGCCGACGAGGACGTGGCCCAGATCGACGCGGTCATGGCCGCTCTCGTGCGTCTGCGTGCCGCCGAGAAGGCGCTCGCCGAGGCGTCGCTGCGCTACATGGAGCTGGGCGAGACCGACATGCGGGCTCTGCACGTGCTGATCGTCGCCGGGAACAGGGGGACGCCTGCCACCCCCGGTTCCCTCGCGCGTGCCCTCGGGATCTCCACCGCCTCGACCACCAAGCTGCTGGATCGCCTCGAGCGGGCGGGTCACGTGCGGCGCGAGCCCCATCCGACGGACCGCCGCGCCACGGTGCTCGCGGTCGAGCCGTCGACCCGCGCCGCCGCCCTGCGCACGGTCGGGGCGCAGCAGGCCCGCCGGGTCGAGTCCGCTCGTCGGCTCGCTCCCGGGGAGCGCCGAGTCGTCATCGACTTCCTCGAGGACATGGCGCAGCGGCTCTCGATGGACGGGGTGGACTGGGCCGAGTCCGCGGAGGACTGACGCTCCGCCTCGGGGCTCAGCGCCGCAGGGAGCGGCCCCAGCCCGAGCGGGCGTGGAGCAGGGCGAGGGTCGCGAAGACCGGAGCGGCGAGCCCCAGCAGCACCATCGAGGGGATCGATCCGGTGGGCAGCGCCGAGCTGCCGAGCGCGATCGCGAGCCAGGCGACGGCGACCGCGCCGCACAGGATCGCGAGGCGGCGATGCAGCGAGCGGGCCCGGGGCCCGTCGGGATCGGCATTGCGAGGCATGAACTGCTCCTGCGGATCGGTCCGGCGTGACGGGACCATTCGACGGCACCCGTCGGCCGCGCGCCACGGGGAGGACTCCCCATCCCCCGGGGGACAGCCCCCAGAGGACGCGCCGCCGGAGGCCGAGCCGACCCCCAGGAACGACGAAGCCCCCTGGGTGACCAGGGGGCTTCGGTGTGGTGGCTCCGACCGGCGTCGATCCGGTGACCTTTCGATTTTCAGTCGAACGCTCTACCAACTGAGCTACAGAGCCGTGGCCGCCGTGGCGACCGAGGACCAGGGTAACAGCCCCGCGGGGCGTGCTCCCACCCGAGATCTCGCGGTGAGAGGCACGCCACGGCGGAGTGCTCAGGCGATGGTGATCAGGGCCTTGCCGAGATTCTCTCCGCGCAGCATCCCGACGAAGGCCTCGGGTGCCCGATCCAGTCCCTCGGTGACGTCCTCCCGGTACTGCACGTCGCCCGCGGCGACCCAGTCGCCCATGTCCCGCAGGAAGTCCTCGAACATGGTCGGCACGAACTCCCGCTGGATGAAGCCGCGCAGCGTGAGGCTGCGGGAG
Organism: Brachybacterium sp. J153; assembly: GCF_036311905.1. Taxonomy (NCBI): domain Bacteria; kingdom Bacillati; phylum Actinomycetota; class Actinomycetes; order Micrococcales; family Dermabacteraceae; genus Brachybacterium; species Brachybacterium sp. J153. The sequence goes on from NZ_JAZDCH010000011.1 coordinate 3,932, forward strand.
AGCACCTGGCCCATAAGGGCGCCGCTGCGATCCGGGCCCTCGGGCAGGGACGTGGCGTCGTAGCTCGCGGCGAGACCGCAGACGGGCACGCGGGCGAACTCGTTCAGCAGCGGCAGCACCGCATCCCACACCGCCCCGCCGACGTTCTCGAAGTAGACGTCGATCCCGTCGGGTGCGGCTGCGGCGAGTCGACCGGGCAGGCCCGGGGCGCGACGGTCCAGTGCTGCGTCGACGCCGAACTCCCGCAGCAGCGCCGTCTTCTCCTCTCCGCCGGCGATCGCGACGGCCCGCGCGCCCCGCAGGCGGGCGATCTGTGCGACCGCGGAGCCGACGGGCCCCGCCGCCGCGGCGACCGTGACGGTCTCGCCCGGCTGCGGTCGGCCGATCGCGAGCAGCCCCGCGTAGGCGGTGAAGTCGGGCATGCCCAGCACGCCGAGCGCCGTCGTCACCGGGGCGGCCGCGGGGTCCAGCCGCCGCAGCCCGGAGACGCGCTCGACGCTGAACTCCTGCCAGCCGCCGTAGCCGAGCACCAGGTCACCGGGGGAGAGGGAGACGTCGGCCGACTCGACGACCTCGGAGACGGTTCCGCCGACGATCACGTCGCCGAGCTGCATCGGCGCGGCATAGGAGCGTGCATCGTTCATCCGCCCGCGCACGTACGGGTCGAGGGAGACGTGCAGGGTGCGCAGCAGCGCCTCCCCGGGGCCCGATCAGCCCCAGCCCAGCTCGTGGAGGCGGCGATCGCTCAGCCCGAAGAGGTGCCCCAGCTCGTGCAGGACCGTCACCGCGATCTGCTCGACGAGATGCTCACGGCTCCGCGCCATCCGCTGCAGCGGCCCGCGGAAGATGAGGATCCGGTCCGGCTCGGCGTACCCCGCGAAGACGCTGCGCTGATCGAGTGGGATCCCGACGTACAGGCCGAGCAGCTCGGTCCCGTCGGCGTGCGCGTCCGGCTCCTCCTCGACGAGGATCGCGACGTTCGCCTGCGCGATCACTCGGGCGATCTCCTCGGGGAGCGAGTCCAGCGCGTCGTCGACGGCCTCCTCGAACTCCTCACGGCTGATGCGGATCATGCGCTCATCGAACCACGGGGCCCTGGGCGCTCCGGAGCGTCCCGGTCACGAGGTGGGCCGCCTCCGCTGCATGTCGCGTGCGCCGCATCGCCGGGGAACAGGGAGGCGGGCGAGCGGTGCGCGCGGCTATGCTCGTCCCTGGGCAGTTCCTGCCCCGGGCCCCCATCGTCTAGTGGCCCAGGACACCGGCCTTTCACGCCGGCGACACGGGTTCGAATCCCGTTGGGGGTACTGCTCTGCGGAGATGCGAGGCGGCTCACAGCCAAAGTGGTCGTGACCGCCAGGAAGCTCCGGTAGAGTTATCCGAGTCGAAAGGCCGAGAGGCAGATCGACGAGATTGGCCCTGTAGCTCAGTTGGTTAGAGTGCCGCCCTGTCACGGCGGAGGTCGCCGGTTCAAGCCCGGTCAGGGTCGCCCCCAGAGGAAGCCCCGGAACATCGTTCCGGGGCTTCTCGCATTCCCGGGGGCGGGAGCGCCGTCTCCGCGCAGCCCCCGCGGCCGTTACCGGCGAGTCATGTGCAGCTGTGTTCCGCGGAGGGAACACAGGCGCACTTGACCGGTGGGTAACGCGAGGTGAGGTTGGGTGGGGTGTGGGATGGAGGGCGGCCCGCGAGCGCGAGGCCCCGGGGGCGGCCCCCGCCCCCGCGGGTCACTCCGGGGCGGCGTCGAGGTCGCTGAGGCCGGCCTCGTGGGCGATGATCGCGATCTGCACCCGGTTGGTCGCATCGAGCTTCGCGAAGATCTTCGAGACGTGCGCCTTCACGGTCGCCTCGCTCATGAACAGCCGCATGCCGATCTGCGCATTCGACAGGCCTGCGCCGACCGCGCCGAGCACCTCGGTCTCCCGCTCGGTGAGCAGCTCCAGCCCGGGATGACGATCCTGGCGGCTGCCGGGGTTCGCCTCGGAGAAGTGGGTGAGCATCCGCCGCGTCACGGCGGGGGAGAGCATCGCGTCGCCGCCCGCGACCACGTGCACGGCACGGGCGAGGTCCTGGGGCGGGGTGTCCTTGAGGAGGAAGCCGCTGGCCCCGGCCTCGAGCGCCTGGAAGACGTACTCGTCCATGTCGAAGGTGGTCAGCATGATGATCTTCGGCGGGTTCGTCAGGGCGCTCACCGCGCGGGTCGCAGCGATGCCGTCGAGCTTGGGCATGCGCACGTCCATCAGCAGCACATCGGGCCGATGCTTGTGCACGAGCTCCACGGCCTCCGCGCCGTCGGACCCCTGCCCGACCACCTCGATCCCGGGATCGGCCCCGAGGATCATGGCGAGGCCCGCTCGCACCAGGGAGTCGTCATCGATCAGTCCCACCCGGGTCACGGTGCCGTCGGCCATGGGATCACCGCCTTCACTTCGAATCGTCCGTCGTCGGTGGGGCCGGACGTGATCGTCCCGCCCGCATGGGTCACCCTGGTCTCGATGCCCGACAGCCCCATCCGCGCCCCCGGCAGATCCGTGGTGAACCCCTTGGGGAGCACATTACTGATCTCGACCACCATGTCCGTCCCGGGCTCGCCGATCAGGGCGACCCGCGCCCTCGTGTGCAGGGCGTGCTTGTGGATGTTGGTGAGCCCCTCCTGCACGACGCGGTACACGGTGCGGGCCAGGGCGTCCGGCACCGGGTCGTCGATGAAGTCGAAGAGGTCCACCGAGATCCCGGCCTCCTGCGAGGTGACGACCAGGCGCCGCACGTCCTCCCAGGTGGGCTGCGGGGCCAGCGGCGCCTCCTCGCCGTCGCCGCGGAGCACCCCCAGCACCTCCCGCAGCTCGGAGAGGGCGGTCGTGGCCGTCTCCCGGATGAGCGCTGCGGACTGCTGGACCTGCTCGCGGTCGAGCGAGGGGTTCACCTCGAGCGCCCCCGCCTGCAGGGCGACCAGGGAGATCTTGTGGGCGACGATGTCGTGCATCTCGCGGGCGATGCGCGTGCGCTCGGCCCGGCGGGCCTGGTCCTGGGCGACGGCCTGCCCCGACTCGGCCTGCTCCGCGCGCTGGCGCAGCTGGGCCAGGAGCATGCGCCGCGTCGCGGTGTACATGCCGGTCGCGGCCGAGGCCGCGACGATCAGCACGGTGAGCGCGGCCCCCGTGGCACCGACGAGCTGGTCGTCGCCGAGCTCGGTCCAGGAGAGCGGAGCGAGACCGGAGAGGGCCGCGAGCACGGCCACCAGGAAGGTGGGCAGGCGGCGCGGGGAGCGGGTCGCGTAGCAGTAGGGCACCACGACCAGCAGCACCACCGACCAGGCGAACGCGTTGAGCACCAGCAGGACCGGGAGCAGCCAACGCCAGTGCCGGTGCCGCCACAGCAGGGCCACCCCGCCCACGCCGATCGCCGCGGACTGCAGCAGCCCGACCCACGAGCCGGCGAGCAGCGCGGAGATCACCGTCTCGGCGAGCACGGCGACGAGCAGGAGCACCTCCTGCCAGCGTCTGCGCTCCGGCGCCCCGAGTTCGTCCACGTCCGTCAGCATAGCGGCGCTCACCTGCGCCGATCGGCGCAGCGGGGACCGACGATGGTCGACTCCTCCGCTGGCCCTCGGGCCCTGGGCGCGCCCGGCGCCGGGGCCGATCGTGGAGCTATGACCTCCAGTACCGCCGTGCCCCTCGAGGTGCGGGGCCTCGTGAAGAGCTACGCCGGCCGCGTCGCCGTCGACGAGCTCGGCTTCCACTGCCGCCCCGGGACCGTCACCGGGCTCCTCGGCGCGGACGGCGCGGGCAAGACCACGACCCTGCGGATCCTCACGGGACTCACCGCCGCCGACCGCGGCGAGGCCCTCGTCGGCGGCCGCCGCTACCGGGACCTGCCGCGGCCCGGGCGGACCCTCGGCGTGATGCTCGATGCGCGCTCCCTGCACGGCGGCCGCACCGGGATCGAGACCCTCCGCCTCGCTGCCCGCACCGTCGGCGTCCCCGCCGAGCGGGCGGAGGTCGTCCTGGAGCAGGTCGGGCTCGAGGAGGCCGCGACCCGCCGGGTCTCCGCCTGCTCGCCCGGCATGCGCCGGCGGCTCGGGATCGGGGTCGCGCTGATCGGTGACCCCGCCGCCCTCGTGCTCGACGAGCCCGCGAACGGCCTGGACCCCGACGGGATCCGCTGGATGCGCCGCCTGCTGCGCTCCTTCGCCGACGCCGGCGGCACCGTCCTGGTCACGAGCCATCAGCTCCGGGAGATGCAGGCCGTCGTCGACCGCCTGGTGGTGATCTCCCGCGGGCGGCTCGTGCGCGAGGGGACCCTCGAGGAGATCAGCCTCGAGCGCGGGACCCGCGTCGCCTCGACCGACATGCCGGCGCTGCGGGCGGCGCTCGACCGCCACGGCATCGCCTCGGAGCCGCGCCCCGACGGGCAGCTCGAGGTGTCCCTCGCTGCCGAGGACATGGGCCGGCTCGCCCTGCGCGAGAAGCTCGTCCTCACCGCCCTGGGCGACCCCGATCATGCGGGGCTCGAGGACGATCTCCTCGCCCTCACCGCGCCGACGGGGGCGCTGCGGTGAGGCCCGATCTCGACCTCCGCGCCCACCTCGACACCCGCTCGGGCGGTCTCGTGCTCGCCCTCTCGTGCGCGCTGATCGCACTGGTGGTCACCACCGCGGGCCTCGCCCAGCCGTTCCTCTCGTCGGCCCGCGTCTCCGAGGCGGGGCTCACCCTCGTCGCCGCCCGGTCGGCGCTCGGCCTGGTGCTCCCCGTGCTCGCGGTGACGGTCATCGCGGGCGGCTGGTCCGACGGGTCGATCCAGCAGAGCGTCCTGCTCCGCCCCGGTCGCCTCGGGCTGCTCGGCGGGCGGCTCCTGGCGGGTGCGGGCCTCGGCGCGGCGGTGAGCCTCCTCGCGCTGCTGCTCTCCCTGCTGATGACCTGGGCGGGCGGGACGCTGCTCGGGGACGGCGCCGACTTCGCGCAGGTCGGCGGGATGCTGCGGGACTTCGGCGCGGTGCTCGCGGCGCAGCTCCTGCTCGGCCTCGCCGCGGGGGTGCTGCTGCAGTCCGTGCCCGTCGCCCTCGTCGTCGCGATCGCGCTGCCGATCCTGACCGCCCTCGCCGACCCCCTCGCCGCCGTCACCGGCAGCGACATGCTGCGGACGCTGCTGCGGGCGCTGGATCTGCCCGGCGCCGCCCTCGCCGCGGTCTCCGGCACGGCGGGCGCCCCGGAGGTCGTGGCCGTTCTGCTCCTGGCGGTCGCGCCGCTCGCCGTCGGCGCCCGGCGCTGGTGCCGCCGCGAGATCCCCTGACCCGGCGCGGGCCGGGGTCGGCCTCTAGGATGGCGCTCGCCCCGCGCACCCCTTGGCAGGAGACCCACGCATGCCCCGTCCCGCCGCTCGCCGTCGTCGGCTCGCCTCCCTGCTCGCCGTCGCCGCCGCCGGAGCGCTCGTGCTCGGGGGGTGCACCCGCGGGGCGGACCCCGGGGCCTCCGACGGAGGCGGACAGGAGACCGGCGGCGAGACCGCCACCGCGTCCGGCGGGCCCGGGCTGACCGCGGTGGGCGCCTCCCGCGCCGCGGACCTCCCCGCGGATCCCGCGACCGATCCCGCCTACGCCGCGTACTACGCGCAGGAGATCGAGTGGGGCGAGTGCGAGCAGGCCAACGACCCCCGCAAGGAGTGCGGCACCCTCACCGTCCCGCGGCTGTGGGACGACCCGTCGGCCGGCGACCTCGAAATCGCGGTGGCGCGCATCCCGGCGACCGGCGACGGCGGGAAGGCCCTGGTCATGAATCCCGGCGGGCCCGGGGCGTCCGGCACCGACTACGTCGACACCATGGCCACGCTCGTCTCCCCGCAGGTGATGGAGACCTACGACCAGGTCGGCTTCGATCCGCGCGGCGTGAACGGCTCCGAGGGCCTGGACTGCCTGAGCGATGCGGAGACCGATGCGTACCGCGCCGACACCCTCACCGCGACCGACCCGGCGGAGATCCGGGCCGGGGTGCTCGAGGGGGCGGAGCGGCTCGCCGCCGGCTGCGAGGCCGACGACGCCGAGCTCCTGCCCGCCCTCGACACCGCCTCCGTCGCCCGCGACATGGACGTGCTCCGTGCGGCGCTCGGCCAGGAGAAGCTGGACTACTTCGGGTACTCCTACGGCACCTTCCTCGGCGCGCTCTACGCCGAGCAGCAGCCCGGGCGCGTGGGCCACATGGTGCTCGACGGCGCGGTCGACCCGACCCTCACCCTGGACGAGTACGCCGCGGGGCAGGCCGACGGCTTCCGCCGCGCCCTCGACGCCTTCCTCGCCTCGTGCCTCGCCGCCGGCACGGACTGCCCCTTCGAGGGGGACGCCGACGCTGCCCTCCAGCAGCTCGCGGACCTGCTCGCCGACATCGACGCCGAGCCCCTGCCGACCTCCGACCCCGACCGCCCGCTGACCGGCGCCCTCGCCCGCTCGGCCCTCATGAGCCTGATGTACTCGGACTCGCTGTGGGAATTCGGCCGCTCCGCGCTCGCCGACGCGGCCGACGGCGACGGCACGCAGCTGCTGACCTTCGCCGACCAGTCCGCGCAGCGCCGCTCGGACGGCAGCTACCGCACGAACTCGAACGAGGTCATGTCCGCGATCAGCTGCCTGGACCGCCCCGCGGTCGCCGATCCCGCCTGGCAGGACGAGCGGGCCGCCGAGCTCGCCGCCGCCGATCCGGTGTTCGGGCCCGGCTTCGCCCACTCCGGGACGGCCTGCTCGGTATGGCCCGTGCCGCCGCTGCGGGAGAGCGCCCCGATCAGCGCCGCGGGCGCCGGGCCGATCCTGGTCCTGGGCACGACGGGCGATCCCGCGACCCCCTACGCCTGGTCCGAGTCCCTCGCCGGGCAGCTCGAGGGCGGGGTGCTGCTGACCTTCGAGGCGAACGGGCACACGGCCTACGGGCGCTCCGGCGGCTGCATCGAGCAGCACGTGGACCGCTACCTGCTCGACGCGGCGGTGCCCGAGGAGGGCACGGTCTGCTGACGGGGCCCGCGCTCCTCCCCACGCCGGTCGGGGCGGGGGCGGTCAGGGTGACGCGGATCGCGGCGGGACGCTTTGCGCCCGTCGCCCGGCCTCCCGTACAGTGATCCGGTCCGCCTGCGTGCAGGCGACGCCGCCTTAGCTCAGTCGGTAGAGCGATTCACTCGTAATGAATAGGTCGCGGGTTCGATTCCCGCAGGCGGCTCCACAGGTCAGGCCCGGTTCCCCCGAGGGGGACCGGGCCTTCCGCGTCCCCCGGTCTTCCGCGTCCTTCGGGCCTCAGGCGCTCGGCTGCGGGGGCTCGACGAGTCCGCGCTCGAAGGCCGTGAGCGCCACCTGCAGGCGGGAGCCGCAGTCGAGCTTCGCCATGAGGGAGGAGATGTGCGACTTCACCGTCGACTCCGAGAGCGACAGGGCGCGGGCGATCCCCGCATTGGACTCCGCCCCGCACAGCAACGTGAGCACCTGCATCTCCCGCGCGGTGAGGCACAGCTCGGCGATGAGGTCCTCCGCCGACGGCGACGTCCGCACCCCGCGCGGCCGGTAGGCGCCGGGTGACGCCGCGAGGCGCGCGGCGAGCTCGGGGGTGATGACGGTGCCGGCCTCGGAGCGGGCGGCGCGGATCGCGGCCGCGAGCGCCTCGGGGGAGGAGGACTTCAGCAGGAACCCGGCCGCGCCCGCGCCGAGGGCGCGGCGCAGCTGCTCGTCGGTCGCGAAGGTGGTCAGCATGACCACCGTCGTCCCCGGGTGCCGCTCGCGCACGAGACGGGTCGCGTCGATGCCGTCCATCCCCGGCAGGGCGAGATCCATCAGTACCAGCTCCGGCGGGTCCGCGGCCAGGACCTGCAGCGCCTCGTCGGCGGTGCCGACGGACGCCACCAGCTCGAGGTCGTCCTCGCGGGACAGGTAGGCAGCGAGGGCGGAGCGGACGATCGGGTCGTCGTCGCAGAGCATCACGGTGATCATCGGGAGGGGGTCCTCTCGTCGGAGGCGGGGACGGTCAGGCGGGTGAGGAAACTGCGTCCCTCCTGGCGGGCGGCGAGGGTGCCGCCGATCGCGGTGAGGCGCTCGCGCATGCCGTCGAGTCCGGCTCCACCGCGCGGGCCGCGCCGGTCCGAGGCCTCCACACCGTTCCACACGGCCAGGTCGACCTCGGGCCGGGGCGGGCCGGGACGTTGCTCGACCATCACCGTGACCGGGGTGCTGCGGCTCGCGTGACGGACGAGGTTCGCGCGGATCTCGCCGAGGCAGCGGCGCAGCACGCCCGTGCGGTCCACCAGCTCGAGCTGCTCGGAGTCGATCGCGAGCCGGGCGGCGAAGCCCTCCTCGGCGAGCTGCGTGCGGAACTCCTCGAGCAGGGCGGTGACCGAGGGCTCCGCGTCCCGTCGGGCGGGAAGCGGCCGCTCGTCCTCCTCGCGCAGGCTGTCCAGCAGCCCGCGCAGCTCCTCGGCGGCATCCCGGGAAGTGGTGGCGATGCGGGCGAAGTCGGCGGCGTCGGGTGCCGCGACCCCCTCGCGCCGGCTCGCGTTCTCGGCGAGCATCACCACCTGGGTCATGGCCCGCACGCCCGTGTCGTGGAGCTCGCGCGCGATCGCCCGACGCTGCTCGGCGAGATCCGCGATGCGGCGCTCCCGCTCGGCGAGGGCGCGGTCGAGCATCGTCCGGCCCCAGGTGCCGGCGAGCACCGCGGCGGTCAGCACGACCACCCGCAGCATAGTCTCCGAGACGATGTACTCCGGGGACGAGCCGCGCAGCGCGGCGCCGATGACGGGCGGGCTGACCAGCCACACGGAGAGCAGGATCGAGCACAGCAGGCGCCCGTGGGCGGCGCACGAGACGATCGCGACGAAGCTGGCGATCAGGCCCGTGCTCGCGGGGGCGGGCGTGTGGCCGATCCCGGCGGTGAGGACGAGGGCGATGCCCGCCGAGGCCAGCAGCGGCCGGTGGAGGGAGAGGCCGGCGGCGAGGCTCAGCAGGACGCCGACGACCACCGCGCGCGTGCTGGCCCAGGAGGCCAGCGGCAGGACGGCCACGAGCATGAGGCCGGAGAGCGCGGCGCTGACCGCCCAGCCGCCGAGGCGGGGGGCCATGAACCAGGCGCGGCCGCGAGCGGCCGGGGGCGGCGGCGCGGCGCGGGGGTCGATCACCGGTACAGGCTAGCGCCGCGGGGTCCGACGGACAGGGTCCTCATCACCGGGCGAACTGGCCCCACCCGTTTTCTTGATCTTGTCCAGAGAATAGCGATAGGGTGGCGGCATGCCGAGCATCGACCACACCGCCGCCCTCCGGGGCGCCGGTCTGCGCGTGACCGCTCCGCGGCTCGCGACGCTCGACGCGGTCACCGAGCATCCGCACGCCGATGCCGACACGATCGCCCAGGCCGTCCGCGAGCGGCTCGGCACCGTCTCGCGGCAGGCCGTCTACGACGTGCTCAACGCGCTCTCCGATGCGGAGCTGCTGCGGCGGGTGTCCGTCGGCGGCCGCAGCATGCAGTACGAGCTGCACCGGCACGACAACCACCACCACCTGGTATGCCGCGAGTGCGGCCGCCTCGAGGACGTGCCCTGCGCCGTCGGCGCCGCGCCCTGCCTGCTCCCGCACGAGGACCACGGCTTCGCGATCGAGGTCGCCGACGTCGTCTACCGGGGCCTGTGCTCCGACTGCCTCGCCCGCCACGGGGCCGAGAGCGCCCCCGCTACCGCCTGACCCCCTGAGCTGCCGACCGTCGGTGCCGCAGGACCCCCAGCCACCCGTCCGTCAGATGTTCGTGACACCCGTCAGGAACTCCGCCGAATCCAGGAGAAGATGATGACCGAGTTCGACCCGTCCCTCCCGTCCACGACCGAGTCCGGAGCGCCCCGCGAGTCCGACGCGCACTCGCTGAGCGTCGGCGCCGACGGCCCGCTCATGCTCCACGACGTCGCCCTCGTCGAGAAGCTCGCCCGCTTCGATCGCGAGCGCATCCCGGAGCGCAGCCCCCACGCGAAGGGCTCTGGCGCCTTCGGCGAGCTCGAGATCACCGAGGACGTCTCGCAGTACACGAAGGCCGGGCTGTTCCAGAAGGGGACGAGGACCCCGATGCTGGCCCGCTTCTCGACCGTTGCCGGTGAGCTGGGCTCGCCCGACACCTGGCGGGACGTGCGCGGCTTCGCGCTGAAGTTCTACACCCAGGAGGGCAACTTCGACATCGTCGGGAACAACACCCCGATCTTCTTCCTGCGCGACCCGATGAAGTTCCCCGACTTCATCCACTCCCAGAAGCGCCTGCCCGACTCCGGCCTGCGCGACAACACCATGCAGTGGGACTTCTGGACCCTCTCCCCGGAGAGCGCCCACCAGGTCACCTACCTCATGGGCGACCGCGGTCTGCCCAAGACCTGGCGCCACATGAACGGCTACTCCTCCCACACCTACCTGTGGGTCAACGAGGCCGGCGAGAAGTTCTGGGTCAAGTACCACTTCCTCACCGAGCAGGGCCTCGAGTTCCTCTCCAACGAGGAGGCCGGGGAGCTCGCGGGGTCCGACGCGGACTACCACCGCCGCGACCTCTTCGAGGCCATCCAGGGCGGCGACTTCCCCTCCTGGAAGCTCGAGGTCCAGGTCATGCCCTACGAGGAGGCCAAGACCTACCGCTTCAACCCCTTCGACCTCACCAAGACCTGGTCGAAGAAGGACTACCCGCGCATCCCCGTCGGTCGGTTCACCCTGAACCAGAACCCGACCAACCACTACGCGCAGATCGAGCAGGCCGCCTTCAGCCCCTCGAACACCGTGCCCGGCACGGGCGTCTCCCCGGACAAGATGCTGCTGGGCCGCGTCTTCTCCTACCCGGACGCGCAGCGCAACCGCCTGGGCACCAACTTCAACCAGCTGCCCGTGAACCGCCCGGTCGTCGCCACGAACTCGTACGACAAGGAGGGCGCGATGCAGTTCCTCCACAGCGGCGACGCGCCGGTGTACGCGCCGAACTCCTTCGGTCGCGCGTACCAGGACGAGCAGGGGCCGGTCGACAACGGCTGGGAGGCGGACGGCGCCATGGTCCGCTCCGCCTACACCCTCCACGCCGAGGACGACGACTTCGGCCAGGCCCACACCCTGATCCGCGAGGTCATGGACGAGGCGGCCCGTCAGCGTCTCATCGAGACCGTCTCCGGCGCCCTCTCCACGGTCCAGGAGCCGGTGCTCTCGAACGCCTTCCAGTACTGGAAGAACATCGACCAGGAGGTCGGCGCGGCGATCGAGGCGGCGGTGACGGCCGGCCGCGAGGAGCAGGTCCCCGGCGCCGATCCGGTCGACGAGTGATCCGAGCCCTCGGCTGAACGACGGCGGCCCGCCTCCTCCGGGAGGCGGGCCGCTGTCGTTGGTCGGCGCGTTGGCCGGGGCGTCGGTCGGGGTCGGGCGCTCGGAGGAGCGGCCCGTCGTTCAGACCACCAGCACGTCGCTCGGGGAGGAGAGCAGGAGCCGCTGCACGGTCAGCCCCAGCAGGTGCCGGGCCAGGTCGTTCTGCCGACGGATGCCGAGCACGAGCACCTCGGCCCGCTCCTCGGAGACGACGCGGAGCAGCACGTCGGCGATGTCCTCGTCGGTGCGCTCCTGACGGATCTCGACCCGGACACGAGCCTGGCGCAGCTGGTCGCGGGCGATCTCGAGCTGCTGCTCGTCGGCATGGCGGGGGTCGTCCTCGACCCCGTCCCGCACGACGTTGACGACCACGAGGGGGCCGCCGCGCAGCTCGGCCTCGGTGCGGGCCGCCGCGAGCGCGGCGAAGCCCACCTCGGTGGGGATGAATCCGACGACGACCGCCATGTGCACTCCTTCCGGCCGGGACCCGACCCCTCGAATCCTACGGGCACCCGACCGTCGCCGGGGCCGCGCCGGTCCCGGCCCTCAGATCCCGGTGGGGGAGTCGGGGGAGGGCTCGTCGGAGCGGCGCTGGCCCGAGAGCGCCTGGATCTCGTCCATGATGCGTGCCGTCATGAGTCGGCGGCGCAGCCCCTTGGAGGCGGCCGGGTCGAGGTCGGAGAAGTCGATCGGGGCACCCACGCGGATGCTGACGGAGCCGCGGCGGGCCCGGCCGGGCCCGAAGAGCTCCTGGGTGCCCTTCACCCCGACGGGGATCACGGGGCAGCCGGACTCGAGGGCGAGCCAGGCCGCGCCCTGCTTGCCGGGGTGGAGCAGGCCGTCCTTGGAGCGCGTGCCCTCGGGGTAGATGCCGAAGCCGTTGCCGTCCTGCAGGATCGAGAGCGCCGCCTGCATCGCGCCCTTGCCGGAGGCGAGCGCCTCGCGGTCCACCGGCACGGCCTCGACCTGGGTGAAGAAGAAGCGCAGGATCGCCCCGAGGGGACCCTTCTGCGTCCACAGCGACTCCTTGGCCACGAACCGCACCTTGCGCGGCATGACCACGGGGACCAGGAAGCTGTCGACGTTGGCCAGGTGGTTCGACGCGATGAGGAAGCCGCCGGTGCGCGGCACGTTCTCGAGGCCGGTGACCCGGGGATTCCAGACCAGACGGACGAAGGGCCGCACGAGTCCGCGGGCACCGAAGTAGAAGGCGTTGGACACTGACGTTCTCCTGGGTGGGGCGAGGCTGCGCCCCACGATAGCCGCCGCTTTCCGCCGGTCGTCCGGACGCCCACGTGGCACCGCAGGTGGGGGCGGGAAGGACCCGGGCCCGTGTGGTAGAACAGGCATGCGTCGGCCGCCGATCCGTGGCGCGCCGACGGCGGTGCGCGCGCCGGACCGGACGGTCCGCCGCAGCGCCCCGGTCCTGGATCCCGAGGAGCCCTCGATGCCGAAGATCGTCAACATCGCCGTGATCGGCGCCGGAACCATGGCGCAGGCGGTGCACCTGCCCGTGCTGCGTCGGCGCTGGGACCGCTTCTCCATCGCCGCGCTGGTCGACCACTCCGAGCGCCGTCGGCGCGAGTCGGCCGAGTCCTGGGGCCTCCCCGAGGAGAAGCGGTACGAGGACGTCGCGGCGCTGATCGCCGCGATCCGCGCCCGCACCGTCACGATCGACGCCGCGGTGCTCTCGACCGACGGCCTCCATGTCGAGGACCTGCTCGCGCTCCTGCGCCGCGGCATCCCGGTCCTGGTCGAGCCGCCGCTGGGCTACTCCGCCGAGGAGATCGACCGGGTCGTCGAGTTCGAGCGGCTCACCGGCCGGAGCCTCGTGATGATGGCGTACCCGCAGCAGTACGACGAGTCGGTGGCGCGCATCGCCGAGCAGATCGCGGTCAAGGACGTGCGGATGGTCGACCACGAGGTGCTCATGCCCGCCAGCCAGCCGCTGTTCGGTGGCGCGCACGTGACCACCTCCGCCTACGACCTGCCCTCGGAGGTGCGGGCCGAGCGGCGCAACGCGCTGCAGGCCGCGGTGAAGGCCGGCTCGGGGGAGGCCGCCACTCAGCGCGACCGGGACCTCTACGTCAAGGGCCTGCTGACCGGGGTCGCCCACCAGATGGCGGTGCTCGAGGCGGTCTACGGGCCGATCGCCCGCCTGAGCGCGGTGCGCCAGTGGCCGAAGGGCGTCATCCCCGGCTCGCTCGAGATCCTCGGCGAGCTCGAGGGCGGGGCCCATGTGCGGCTCGTGTGGCACTACCTCCCCTTCGCGCCCGAGTACGCGGAGCGCTTCTCGGTGCTCTCCGCGCGCCGTCGCCTGCTCGTCGAGCTGCACGCCCCGTCCCACGGCGATCGCCGCTCGACGCTCTCGCTGCGCGAGAAGAAGTCCGGCGTGGTGCAGGAGCTCGAGACCGTCGCCGGGCTCGGCTCGGCCGAGGCGATGTGGGAGGCCTTCCACCGTTTCGTGGAGAAGGGGGAGGCCCCGATCGCCGGCACCCGCTCGGCCCTCGCCCAGGTGACGCTGCTGCGGGAGGTCCTCGCCGCGGTGGTGGAGGCCGACGGTCGCAGCCTCGAGGCGGATCCGGAAGAGGAGCTGACGGCGGAGGAGTCCGTGGCGGAGCGCCCGGCGGGGGCGCCGGTCGTCGTGGCCGACTCCGACCCCGCGCCCGACTCCGACTCCGACCCCGCGCCCGAGTCCGACCCCGCGCCTCGGGCCGAGGCGGCGCCCGCGTCGGATGAGCCCGCCCCGTCGGAGCCGTCCCCGGCTGACACGGACGAACCCGCCGCTCCCGCCGCCGCCCCGCTCCCGCCCGAGCACACCGGCGAGATCGTCGACGTGTGGTCCGTCGAGGAGCCGCGCGACCCCACACGCTGACCGCAAGGCCCGGCGACCGCTCGCCGCCATGCCGCTCGACCCCCGCCGCCCTCGGGCCGCGGGGGTCGCGTCGTCTCCGGGCGTTGTCCCCGGGATCGTCCGCGCTGTCCCCGGACCGTCCGGGAGCGCCGTCCCCCGACCGTCCGGGAGCGCCGCGCCGCGACACGCCCGGGCGCTCTGGGGACACGCCGGGGACGGACTGTGGGACACGCCGGGGGACACGCCGGATCGACCCGAGATCGGAGTCATATCCGGACCTCCGGGAGGCTCGGATCGGCACTCTGCGCGGTCCGTCGTCCACCGGCCCGGAGGGCTGTCGGACCCCTCGTCCACACTGGTTTGTGCACGGTGCCTCGGCGTTCGTGCGGGGAGGGCGTCGTCCGTCCCCATCGGTCCCGATCCGTCCACAGTCCGTCAACAGCGCGTTGTGGATGACAGTGTTGTAACTCAGTACATCTTGTGGTCGCTGCGTCGACCCACCACTAGGTGTAGTGTTGGAGAGGTCGCGGCGGTCCGGTCCTCACCGATCTTCACCGATCCTCACCGGGTCCGTCCGGGGAACCGCCACCGCATCGGGAACCATCGATGCGGAGGCGGGCGGGCACTCCCGGAGCGCGGCGACCAGGCTCCTCGCGAGCCGCTCACAACTCCCTGCACGTCTCCGACACTCCCCTTCCACGCGCCGTCGGCGCGGCGCTCGAGAAAGGCCACCTTCCCGTGGACATCACCGTGTACTCCAAGCCCCTCTGCGTGCAGTGCGATGCCACCAAGCGCGCCCTCAACAAGGCCGGCGTCGCCTACGACGTCGTCGACATCACCGAGGACGCCGAGGCCCTCGCGCGCATCAAGTCCATGGGCTACGTGCAGGCCCCCGTGGTCATCACCGGGCAGGACCACTGGTCCGGCTTCCGCCCGGACAAGATCAAGGCGCTCGCGGGCGCCGGCGCCGAGCAGCGTCGCGCCACCGCGATCTGATCCGGCCGCGGGAGGCGTCGGCGTGACCCGGCTCGTCTACTTCTCCTCGGTCTCGGGAAACACCCACCGCTTCGTCGAGAAGCTCGGGATGCCGGCCTCGCGCATCCCGCTCTACGCCCAGGACGAACCCCTCGTCGCCGACGAGGAGTTCGTCCTGGTGGTCCCGACCTATGGCGGGGGCAACGGCCGCGGCGCCGTGCCCAAGCAGGTCATCAAGTTCCTCAACGACGAACGCAACCGGTCCCTGATCCGGGGCGTCATCAGCGGGGGCAACACCAACTTCGGGGAGGCGTACTGCCTGGCGGGGGACATCATCTCCGCCAAGTGCAGCGTCCCCCACATGTACAGATTCGAGCTGTTCGGAACCCCGCGCGACGTCCAGCGGGTCCACGACGGATTGGAAGAGTTTTGGCGACACTGACCGAGATGCCCCCCCTCGAGCACAACAAGCAGCTCGATTACCACGCGCTCAACGCGATGCTGAACCTCTACGGAGCGGACGGCAAGATCCAGTTCGAGAAGGACCGCCTCGCCGCCCGCGAGTACTTCCTGCAGCACGTGAACCCCAACACGGTGTTCTTCCACTCGCTGCGCGAGAAGCTCGACTACCTCGTCGAGAACAAGTACTACGAGCCCGAGGTCCTCGAGCGCTACAGCTTCGACTTCATCAAGTCGCTCTCCGAGCAGGCCTACGAGAAGAAGTTCCGCTTCCCGACCTTCCTCGGCGCGTTCAAGTACTACACCTCGTACACGCTGAAGACCTTCGACGGCAAGCGGTACCTCGAGCGTTTCGAGGACCGCGTGGTCATGGTGGCGCTCACCCTCGCCGAGGGCGACGAGCAGCTGGCCCGCAACCTGGTCGACGAGATCCTCGACGGCCGCTTCCAGCCGGCGACCCCCACCTTCCTCAACGCCGGCAAGGCCCAGCGCGGCGAGCTCGTCTCGTGCTTCCTGCTGCGCATCGAGGACAACATGGAGTCGATCGGCCGCTCGATCAACTCCGCGCTGCAGCTGTCCAAGCGCGGCGGCGGCGTGGCGCTGCTGCTCTCGAACATCCGCGAGTACGGCGCCCCGATCAAGCACATCGAGAACCAGTCCAGCGGCGTCATCCCCGTGATGAAGCTGCTCGAGGACTCCTTCTCCTACGCGAACCAGCTCGGGGCCCGCCAGGGCGCCGGCGCCGTGTACCTGCACGCGCACCACCCGGACATCCTGCGGTTCCTGGACACCAAGCGCGAGAACGCGGACGAGAAGATCCGCATCAAGACCCTCTCGCTCGGCGTCGTGATCCCCGACATCACCTTCGAGCTCGCCAAGAACAACGAGCCGATGTACCTGTTCTCCCCGTACGACGTGGAGCGCGAGTACGGCAAGCCCTTCGCGGACGTCAACGTCTCCGAGGTCTACCACGAGATGGTCGACAACCCGCGGATCGCGAAGAAGAAGATCAAGGCCCGCGACTTCTTCCAGGTCCTCGCCGAGATCCAGTTCGAGTCCGGCTACCCGTACATCATGTTCGAGGACACCGTGAACCGCGCGAACCCCATCGCCGGCAAGGTCACCCACTCGAACCTGTGCTCCGAGATCCTGCAGATCTCCACGCCCTCGACCATGAACGTGGACCTCAGCTACGACGAGCTGGGCCGGGACATCTCCTGCAACCTGGGCTCGCTGAACATCGCCAAGACCATGGACTCGGCGGACTTCGCGCGCACCATCGAGACCGCGATCCGAGGCCTGACCTCGGTGTCGGACCACTCGGACATCGAGTCGGTGCCGACCATCGCCGAGGGCAACCGCCGCTCGCACGCGATCGGCCTGGGCCAGATGAACCTGCACGGCTATCTCGCCCGCGAGGCCATCCACTACGGCTCCGACGAGGGCCTGGACTTCACGAACATGTACTTCTACGCGGTCACGTACCACGCCATCAAGGCGTCGAACCGGATCGCGAAGGAGCGCGGGGAGACCTTCTACGACTTCGAGAAGTCGACCTACGGCACCGGCGCGTACTTCGACAAGTACATCGACCAGGTGTGGGAGCCCCGCACCGAGAAGGTCCGCGGCCTGTTCGAGAACTCCTCCGTGCACCTGCCCACCCAGGACGACTGGAAGCAGCTGCGCGAGGACGTCCGCGCCCACGGCATGTACAACGCCTACCTGCAGGCGGTGCCGCCCACCGGCTCCATCTCCTACATCAACCACTCGACCTCGTCGATCCACCCGATCGTCTCCAAGATCGAGATCCGCAAGGAGGGGAAGATCGGCCGGGTCTACTACCCCGCGCCGTTCATGACCAACGACAACCTCGAGTACTACGAGGACGCGTACGAGATCGGCTACGAGAAGATCATCGACACCTACGCCGAGGCCACGAAGCACGTGGACCAGGGCCTGTCGCTGACGCTGTTCTTCCCGGACACCGCGACCACGCGCGACGTCAACAAGGCGCAGATCTACGCCTGGCGGAAGGGCATCAAGTCGCTCTACTACATCCGCCTGCGCCAGATGGCGATCGAGGGCACCGAGGTCGAGGGCTGCGTCAGCTGCATGCTCTGATCCGAGCTCCCGGCCGACGGCCGACGCTCACGCCGACGGGCGGGTCTCCCTACGGGGAGGCCCGCCCGTCGGCGTTCCGGGTCTCAGGCGCGGCGGGCCGGGGACCGCTGCGCGTCGTCCGACGAGCCGATCGCCGCGCTCAGCGACCACAGGCCCCCGTAGAGCACGCCCGCAACCGGCCAGACCACCCAGGTGATGCCCCAGTCCCCGGTGAGGAAGCTCCAGCCCAGGAAGATCGCAGCGGCGACGGGCCAGTACAGTGCGGCGATCGCGCGGATCGCGGGGGAGCTGCTGGTCGCGGCGAGATCGTCCTCATCGGCCTCCTGCAGCAGGGCCCCGGCGGCGGTCTCGGACCAGCCCGAGCGCAGCACGACGAACAGGCCGAGAGCGACCATCGCGAGCGTCCCGCACACGCCGTAGAGCGGAGCCGTCGAGTCCGGGGCGGACAGCACCCCTGCGAGGATCACCGGCACCGCGGCGAGGATCCACAGCAGGATCGCCGCGCCGAGGGCGAGGGCGCGCTCGCGACGATGCTCCCGGCGCAGCGAGGAGGCGAGCTCCCGCACCGCCGGGGTGAGGGTGAAGCGGCCCTCGGTCACCTCCGCGTGCTCCTCCATCCGACTGCCGTGGAGCACCAGGAGCAGCACGCCACCGGCGACGAGCACCAGCAGCGTGGTCAGTCCGACGCCGAGCGCCCAGCCCGTCGGCGACTCTCCGCTGACGGCGATGAGGAACAGCAGCGGCAGCGCGGCGAGCACGAACATCGGGATCGCGACGGCCGGGACCCAGCGGCCCCGGCGCATCGCCTCGACGTACCGCTCGGCCTGCTCGCGGTCGAGGACGGGGTCCGCCGCGGGCTGCGCGCCGCCGGAGCCGCCGCTGAGCTCGGCGCCGATCCCGAGCTCGGCGGCGACCTCCTCGAGGCTACCGAACTCGGCGATGACCGCGCCGACGGCCTGGGACTCGGTCCGGCCGGCGTCCATCAGCGCCTGCTGCTGGTCCTCCATGAGCGCCCGCAGCTCGGAGCGCGCCTCGCGCATCCGGGGAGTGTCGGGATAGGGGGCGAACAGGGTGTCGAGGTAGGAGTCGATGACGGTCATGACGGGGACGGTCCTTCCGTGAAGCGGTCGACGAGCGCTCGGGTGCTGCGCCATTCGGTGCGCTTGGCCGCGAGCTGCTCGCGGCCCGCGGGGGTCAGGGAGTAATAGGTGCGGGGCTTCCCGGAGGGGGAGAGGTCCTCCCGGGAGGTGAGCAGGCTCTGGCCCTCGAGGCGCTTCAGCGCGGTGTACAGGGTGGTCTGCTTGATGGCGTACTCGCCGCGGGACCGCTCGGTGAGGATCCGGGAGATCTCGTAGGCGTAGGAGGGGTCCTCCTCGAGGACCGCGAGCAGGATCAGGTCGATGTGACCGCGGATCGCATCCGCTCCGATCATGGGCTCCTCCCCTCTCTGTGTTTCGCCCAACGTACTACGGCACGCGTAGTACGGCAAGAGGGCAACGTCGGCTGCCCGGGCCCGTTCAGCGGGGGCGCCCGGCGGGACGGAGGTCCCGATCTCGCGGGCCACGGCGCCGACGACGCCACATCATGTCGTGGTGTCGGCGCGCCTCGACCACTACATGTGGTGGTCGCCCGCCTACGGTGAGGCCACCGCCCCGCGAGGGCGGCCGCCCGGGACCCCTCCCGGGTCTCTCCCCACTCCGACCCCGTCGTCCCAGGAGTGATCCCATGCCCACCACCCCGCAGTCCGCCCTGCCCGCCGCTGCGTCCGCCCCGCCCGCCGCTGCATCCGCGGCGGATCCCGTCCCCGCGCGCACCCTCGTCGACCCCGTCGCGACGATCACCGAGTACGTCGACCGCGCCGACTGGCGCGTCAACGCGAACGCCAACCAGGGCTACTCCGTCGGCGGCCTGATCCTCAACGCCGCCGGGAAGATGATCGCGAACCACTGGCTCGACGAGGTGTTCAGCCCCGCGGCGGGCCGCGCGCACCGCGAGGGCGACCTGCACATCCACGATCTCGACATGCTCACCGGCTACTGCGCCGGCTGGTCGCTGCGGGCCCTGCTCGAGGAGGGCTTCACCGGCGTCGGCGGCGCGATCGGCTCGCGCCCGCCGCGGCACCTCTCCTCCGCGTGCGGCCAGATCGTAAACTTCCTCGGCACCCTGCAGAACGAGTGGGCGGGCGCCCAGGCGTTCTCCTCCTTCGACACCTGCCTCGCACCCTTCGTGCGCCGGGACGGACTCACCTACGAGGAGGTCCGCCAGGAGATGCAGCAGCTCATCCACGACCTCAACGTCCCCAGCCGCTGGGGCTCCCAGTGCCCGTTCACGAACCTCACCTTCGACTGGACCTGCCCGGAGGACCTCCGGGCGCTGCATCCGGTCATCGGCGGGGAGGAGCAGGAGTTCGCCTACGGCGACCTGCAGGCCGAGATGGACCTGATCAACCGTGCCTTCCTCGAGGTGATGAGCGGGGGCGACGCCGACGGCCGCGCCTTCACCTTCCCGATCCCCACCTACAACATCACCCCTGACTTCGACTGGGAGGGCGAGAACGTCGAGGCGCTGTTCGCGATGACCGCGAAGTACGGCCTGCCCTACTTCCAGAACTTCCTGAACTCGGACCTCGACCCGGGGATGATCCGCTCGATGTGCTGCCGGCTCCAGCTGGACCTGCGCGAGCTGCTCAAGCGCGGCAACGGCCTGTTCGGCTCCGCCGAGCTGACCGGTTCGATCGGCGTGGTCACCGTGAACATGGCGCGGCTCGGGCACCGCTTCGCCGGCGACGAGGCGGCCCTGATCGCGGAGCTCGACCGCCTGCTGGAGCTCGGGAAGGACACCCTCGAGCGGCGCCGCGCCACGGTGCAGGAGCTGATGGACGGCGGACTCTACCCCTACACGAAGCACTACATGGGCCACCTCGGGAACCACTTCTCGACCCTCGGGGTGAACGGCATGAACGAGATGGTGCGGAACTTCTCCGGGGACCGGCATGACCTCCGCGACGCGGCGGGCCAGGAGATGTGTCTGCGGATCCTGGACCACGTGCGCGCGCGCATGGTGCAGTTCCAGGAGGAGACCGGGAACCTCTACAACCTCGAGGCCTCGCCCGCCGAGGGGGCCACCTACCGCTTCGCGAAGGAGGACCGGGCCCGCTACCACGGCATCCTCACCGCCGGCACGGCACAGAACCCGTATTACACGAACTCCTCGCAGATCCCCGTCGACACCACCGAGGACCCCTTCGAGGCGCTCGAGCTGCAGGAGGAGCTGCAGGGGAAGTACACCGGAGGCACCGTGCTGCACCTGTACCTGCAGGAGGCGATGAGCTCACCGGAGGCGTGCCGGGAGCTGGTGCGGCGGGCGCTGACCCGCTTCCGCGTCCCGTACCTGACGGTCACCCCCACCTTCTCGATCTGCCCCGTCCACGGCTACCTCTCCGGGGAGCATCCGCGGTGCGAGCGGTGCGGGCAGGAGTGCGAGGTGTGGACGCGGGTGATGGGCTACTTCCGCCCCGTCGCCTCCTTCAACATCGGCAAGCGCGGCGAGCACGAGCAGCGGCGTTTCTTCACCGAGCAGGCCGCCGCGGCGGCGCTCGCGTGAGCGGGGGCCGGGCCGGGGCGGGGGAGCTGCAGATCGCCGGTCTCGTGCCGCTGTCCACCGTCGACTGGCCCGGCCGCCTGGTCGCGACCGTGTTCTGCCAGGGCTGTCCCTGGGACTGCAGTTACTGCCACAACCGCGCGATCCTCGATCCCACCGTGCCCGGTCAGGTGCCGCTCGCCGCGCTCCTCGACCTGCTGCGGCGGCGTCGCGGGCTGCTCGACGGCGTCGTGTTCAGCGGGGGAGAGGCCACCCGGCAGCATGCCCTGCTGCCGGCCGCCGCGGCGGTGCGGGCGGCAGGCTTCGCCGTCGGGCTCCACACCGGCGGCGCGCATCCGGCGCGGCTCGAGGCGCTGCTCGCGGCGGGGCTGGTGGACTGGGTGGGCTTCGACGTGAAGGCCGTTCCGGCCGACTATGCCGCGCTCGTCGGCCGCGCGGGAGCCGCCGAGCGGGCAGGGACGTCGCTCGCCCTCCTGCAGGCCTCGGGCGTGCCCCATGAGCTGCGCACGACCCTCACCCCGACCCTCCTGCCGCAGCTGCCCGAGCTGCTCGAGCATCTCGCCGAGACCGGTGCCCGTCAGCTCGTGCTGCAACGGGCCCGGGCCGACGGCGCCGCCCCCGCCCTCGCGGCCGAGCTCGCCCGGGTGCCGGACTGGCCGGAGGCCTTCGCCGCGGCGGCCGCTGCGGCCCGAGTCCGGGGCCGGGACCTGGGGATCGAGGTCGGCGTGCGATAGACCCGGCTGCGCCGGGGTCAGTCGAGGAAGGTGTCGATCACGGAGTCGGCGAGGGTCGCGCCGACGTAGCTGCCCACGACGTCCCCGACGATGCCGCCGATCACGCCGCCGGCCGCCGCGCCTCCGCCGCCGCCGACGACCGCGCCCGGCACGGCCCCGACGCCGCCGGCCGGAGCGCCGGCCGCCGCGCCACCGCCGCCGCCGAACAGTCCGCCGATCGACGTGCCGATCGTGGTGCCGATCGACCCGCCGATGGCGCTGCCCGCCAGGGACCCGCCGAAGTTCACCGCACCGTCGAGGAAGGCCCGCCCGATCCGCTCACCGGTGGAGAGGTCGCTCCGGCCCGCATCGTCGTTCCAGCGGTCGATCCCGGCCATCACGCCGGTGAAGACGTCGCCGATCACGGGGATGAAGGCGGGGACGCTGCCCTTGCCGAGCGCGAACTCGCCGAAGTTCTTGGCGAAGCTGTGGGTCGCGGAGATGATGCCGCCGGCGCTGTCCACGCCGTCGATGCCGATGTTCTCCTTCAGGTTCTGCCAGAACTCGCCGAAGGAGACATCGCCCCAGTCCGCGCCGAGGAAGGAGGAGGACTGCGCCGAGGAGCTCCCGCCCCCGGGGCCGCCGCCTGGGCCACCGCCCGGGCCGCCCGCGCCGCCGCCCGCAGGGTCCGAGGCGCCGTCCTGCTCCTCGACATGGCCCTCGAGATCGCTGCCCCGGGTGCGGAGCGACTCGGCGGCGGAGGTCAGCTGCGGGCGCACGGAGGAGTCGAAGGCGGCCGCGAAGCCGTCGGCGTCGGGCCCGATCCACTCGGTGCCGACCAGCGCGCCCACCTGGGAGGACAGCGTCTCGAGCAGAGTGTTCAGCGTCTCGGCGCGCTCGGTGAACCGGCCCGCGAGGTCCGTGACCTCGGCGGTGTCCATCCCCTGGAATGCGTTCATGGCTCCTCCACGTGTGTCGACCCTGCTCGCTGACGGTACCGGCCGCCGCGCGCGGGCGACATGGGGAGAGGTCCCCATGGGGCGATGGGAGGATGTCGGCATGGACCCCGTACTCCTCCTGCTCGCCCTGGTGCTGCTCCTGCTCGGGGCCGGACTCGCCGTCCTGGCGTTGCTGTTCCGGGCGGGGCGGGGGAGGGTCTTCCGCTCCTGGGCGGGACCCGAGGGCGTCGGTCCGGGCCGAGGGTTCCGCTACGTGGAGGGCCTCGTGCTCGTGGTCCTGCCGCTGTGCGCGCAGGCGCTGCTCGTGGCGGCCCCCCTCGCCCTGCTCGCCGCGATCGACGCGCTGCGGGCGCTCACGACGGCGGTGCTGCTGCCGGTCGTGGTGATCCTCGAGGTGATCCTCTGGGTGGTGCTGCTGCTCGCGACCAGCTACCGGTCGATCCTGCCGCTGTGGATCTATCCGGGGTGGCTGCGCCCGCAGCGCCGCCGCGAGCGGGAGCTCATCCGCGGGCGGTGAGCAGGGGACGCAGCAGGGCGCGCGCGGCGCTCGTCGGCGTGGCTCCGACGAGGCGCCCGGCGCTCGCCGGGTCCGCCACCAGGTAGCGGCCGCGCAACTGGACGAGCACCGCCCGCGCATCGCCCTCGGCGCGCCGACGGACCAGGTGGACGGCGCGGGGCGGGGCGGCCTCGAGCGCCGGGTCGGCGGGGGCGGGCAGGGCCCGGGCGGCGTCGAGCGCGCGTGACCAGGCCGCCTCCCGGAGCGCGTCGTCCGGGGCGGCGAGCTGGTCGAGCAGCTCCTCCGGAAGATCCAGGTCGCTGCCCTCCGGCGGGCTGCCGAGCGGGGCGATCGCCGCGAGACGCAGCAGCACCCCGGGGAGCGCGGGGGTGGGATGCACCCCGAGCTGCTCGGAGCGCTCGACGTCGCGGGGATCGCGGCTGCGGCGCAGGACCCCCGCGCGGGAGAGGGTCAGGGTGTGCACGCTGAGGCGGGTCGGTGCGGAGAGGCGCACCTCGATCTCCCCGCGCGCGGAGGCGAGGATCTCGTCGACGAGGGCGGTGTCGAGGTCAGGCGTCGGCATCGGGGGTCCTCTCACGGCTCGGCGGGGCGGGGGCCCAGGTGGCGGCGATCCGGTCGAGCTCCGCGCCGTGCTCGGCATCGACGAGGGGCAGGGTGGTGAGGGTGAGCGTGAGGCCCGTCCCTTCGTGCACGAGGCTCCAGGAGCGGACAAGGAGGGTGGCGCCCTGCGGGTCGGTGAGGACCGAGCTGGTGTGCCACAGCTCCTCACCGCCCGCGCCGGGCACGGACCGCTCCTCGAGGATCTGCAGGTCGGGGAGGGTGGCGAGGCGCTCCTCGCGGACCGCGGCCTGCCAGGACGCGAGCGTCCCTCCCGGAACCGGGTCCGCCGCGGTCAGCACGATGTTGGTCTCGATCGCGGGGCTGAGGGTGCGGCCGTCGGAGAAGGCGGCGAGGGCCGGCGCGGGGGCGTCGACGGCGCTCCAGGTCGCGGGGAGCTCGAGGGTCGTCGCGGTACCGGGCCGATCGGGGCGGGTCGCCGGGACGGGTCGGATGGTCGTGGCCATGGACACACCCTAGGCCGAGGTGCTGGTGCGCGTCGCCCCCGGGCGGAGGGCGCGGGTCTGCGCGTCGATCGTCCCGTAGGTCATCCGGCGCAGCAGTCGCTCGGCCGGGCCGCGCATCCCGCGCGCCCCCATCCAGGCCGCGATCGGCAGGGAGAGCAGCCACACCGCGAACGCGATCGCGAGCGCCGGCGCGGTCGAGAGCACGCCGCCGAGGCCCAGGCCCCAGGACGCCATCAGCGGGGCGAGCAGCAGCGATTGGAACAGGTAGAAGGTCAGCGAGCGCTGGCCGACGGCCGCGAGGGTCTGCTCGAGCAGGCCCGCCTGCCGGGTCCGCTGCGGCACGAGCGCGGCCGCGGGGACCCCGTAGGACCGCTCGGCCGCGGTGAGGGCGGCGTCGTCGAACCGGCCGGGCGCGTCGCTGCCGTCGGCCGCCGTGCCGGGACGACGGCCCTCCCAACGCACCGCGATCAGGCCGAACAGCGCCGCATAGCCGACGCCGCAGGCGACGCCGGTGAGGGAGGTGAGGCCGGTGAGCATCCACGGCGCCGCGGCCGGGAGCTCATAGATCCCGGTGATCGCGAGGGCCTCGGGGAGCCCGCCGAGCCAGCCGATCGCGATGCCGATCACCGCGGTGCGGCGCAGCAGGTCCACGTGGCGCCACGGTTCGTCGAGGATTCGGCGGCGGCCCGCGAGCCAGCCCAGCAGGATCGGCAGCGCGGCGCCCAGGATCGCTGCGGCCGGCAGGGCGAACGCCCACATCCCCAGCCGGTACAGGATCGAGACGAGGTACGGGGTGTCGTACGCGAGACCGCGGGTGAAGCCGAGGTCGGAGCCGGCGGAGGCCATCTCGATCTCGGCGAGCGCCTCCTCGGGGACGAACAGGGCCATGGCGAGACCCGAGGCGATCGAGAACAGGGCGAACAGCAGCATCAGCGCGGAGATCACGATCACCCAGATCTGCAGCGTCCGCGTGCGTCGGCCGAAGAACCACCACACCAGCACCAGCGCGGAGACCGCGTAGACGCCGAGGATGTCGCCGAAGAAGAGCAGCGCCGCATGCAGCGCGCCGAGCAGCAGCATCGCCCAGTGGCGGCGCCGCAGCATCCGTCGCACCGCGACGGGCTCGAGGCCCCGGTCGATCCGCGATCGGTAGAACTGCACCATGCCGTAGCCGAACAGGAACGCGAACAGCGGCATCGCCCGGTGGTCGACGGCGATCGTCATCACCACCTGCGCGACCGTGTCCAGCGGCCCGTCGGCGGGGATGTGCGGGGTACCGCCGACGGAGGTCGACGCGCCCCACAGGTACCAGGAGACGTTGGCGATCGCGATGAGGGCGAGCATCAGCCCGCGCGCCACATCGGGGGCCAGCGAGCGGGCCGGGGCGGAGGGGAGGTGTCCGGGAGCATCGGAGGAGGTCACGGTGGGGCCTTCCGGTCAGGCGGGCGACGTGCTCCTCACGCTAGTGCGGGCACCCACCTCGCGTCCCACGACGAAAGTCATGGGTCCGGTGGGTTATTCCGCTCCCTGCGGTGGCTCTCGCCACCGCCGACCCGGCGGTCCGCGCGGCGCGGCGGACCCGCGCGATGCCTAGACTGGCTCGGACTGCTCTACCCCCGATTCTCGACAGTGAGGCTGCGGTGAACGACCACCTGAAGACGACGGTCCAGGCGATCAACTGGAACCGGATCCCCGATCCGAAGGACCAGGAGGTCTGGGACCGCCTGACGGGCAACTTCTGGCTGCCCGAGAAGGTGCCGCTGTCCAACGACATCCAGTCCTGGAACCGGCTGCCCGAGCAGGAGCAGAACCTCACCATGCGGGTCTTCACGGGCCTGACCCTGCTGGACACGGTGCAGGGCACCGTCGGTGCGGTCTCCCTGATCCCCGACGCGATCACCCCCCACGAGGAGGCGGTGTACACCAACATCGCGTTCATGGAGTCGGTGCACGCGAAGTCCTACTCGCAGATCTTCTCGACCCTGTCGAACACCAAGCAGATCGACGAGGCCTTCCGCTGGAGCGAGTTCAACGAGCCGCTGCAGAAGAAGGCGAAGATCGTCATGGGGTACTACCAGGGCGACGATCCGGAGAAGCGCAAGGTCGCCTCGACCCTGCTGGAGTCCTTCCTCTTTTACTCCGGCTTCTACCTGCCCATGCACTACTCCAGCCACGGCGAGCTGACCAACACCGCGGACATCATCCGGCTGATCATCCGCGACGAGGCCGTCCACGGCTACTACATCGGCTACAAGTTCCAGAAGGCGCTCGAGAAGGCCGACGACGCGCGTCGTGCCGAGCTCAAGGAGTACACCTTCGACCTCCTCAGCGACCTCTACGACAACGAGGAGGAGTACACCGAGGACCTCTACGACCCGGTCGGCTGGACCGAGGACGTGAAGACCTTCCTGCGCTACAACGCGAACAAGGCGCTGATGAACCTCGGCTACGAGGCGCTGTTCCCGGCGGAGTCCACCGAGGTCAACCCCGCAATCCTGGCCTCGCTCTCCCCGAACGCCGACGAGAACCACGACTTCTTCTCGGGCTCCGGCTCGAGCTACGTCATGGGCAAGGCCGTCGAGACCGAAGACGACGACTGGGACTTCTGAGCCCTCCCGCTCGACCCTGCTGACGGAGCCCCGGCACCGCGGATCACCGCGGGCCGGGGCTCCGTGCGTCAGGGGGTTATTCCCGTTCGGGCGACCCGCGCGACGCGCGAGTTCTGTGGAACATCCCCGTTCCGCGGCTCCGGAGGCGCACACTGGGCATGCAGTGTTCCGACCCCTTCCCCCATATTAAGGAGCGTGCATCATGGGTCTTCTCTGGGCCATCATCTCGTGGATCATCATCGGCGGCCTGATCGGCCTCATCGCGCGGGCGGTCATGCCCGGCAAGCAGTCGATGAGCCTCGCCCTCACCGTCGTCCTGGGCGTCGTCGGCGCGATCGTCGGCGGCTTCATCGGCGGTCTGTTCGGCCGCGACGGCATCAGCGGCATCATGTCGAACCCGTGGAGCATCGGCACGATCCTGCTCGCCGTGGTCGGCGCGCTGATCGTCATGGCCATCTACGGCTTCGCCACCAAGGGCCGCGCCTGATCACAGCGCGCACGAGCCTCGTACGACACCCACGCGGCGCCGTCCCGGATCATCCGGGGCGGCGCCGCGTCCGTCGGTCCGGAGGCATTCCCCGCGGGGCGCGCCGCGCCTACGCTGGCGGCGTGGCCCGCCACCGGCACCTCACCGAGCTCCAGCAGCGCGAGCACCTCGCGCTGCGCTTCGGCCTCGTGCTGCGCCGACCCGCGGGCCCGTCGGCCGAACGGCCCCGCCTCGGGCCCTCGCTGCGGCGGGCCCTCGCGGTGCCCTACTACGGCCTGCTCCACCAGGGGAACGTGGTGCCCCGAGCGGCGCCGGCCCAGCGGGGACGGCTCCGCGGGGTGCTCGCGGTGCAGGTCCCGGCGCCGGGGTCGACGATCGACCAGGTGATCGAGGGGGCGGAGCGGATCGCCCGGGTGCTGATGGCCGAGCACGAGGCACCGGGAGCCGTCTACTCCGTGCGGGCGGCCGACGGGGATCAGCCGACGGGGCGGCACCTGCTGGTCGTGGACGCCGCGGCGTCCGCGGGCGGGCCGATGGAGGTGCCGCTGCCGGACGGTGACCTCGACCCGCTGCTACGGGCACTCTTCCGCACTGTCGAGGACCGTGCGGGCGACCTCGCGATCGTGCGCGACCCGGTCGCGGTGCGGGAGGACCCGGGCTCGCTCTGGCGCTGGCTCGTCCCGCTGCGCGACGCGGGCTCCGCCGAGGAGTTCGCGGAACTCCATCGCCGGATGTCCTTCGAGGTGCTGACCGCCCTGGTGGGCGCCGAGCAGCGGGAGCTGGCGCCGCTGAAGTCCGTGCCGAGCTGGTACCTCGCCCCGGAGTGATTCCCGCGGGCGCGGCGGCAGTCGGACCGACGGGGGCTCAGAGCGGCACGTCGGCCGGGCGGTGGCCGACGGGAGCGGCAGCGACTCGGCCGGAGGACCAGCGGGCCGCGTCGGCCTGGAGCGCGGGCAGCAGGTCCTCGGCGAGCAGCACCGTCAGCAGAGCCCGGCGCGACGAATACTGCGTCTCCTCGACCATGGCGCCGTGGGATGCCGCCCAGAGACGGACCGCGTTCTCCCCGACGCCCGCCTCAGCGAGCGGCACCTCCAGCTCGGCGACGGTGAGGAGGGTGCGACGGCGCAGCTCCGCGGCCGCGACCGCCTGCTCGACCCCGGCGGTGTAGGCGCGGACCAGACCGCCGGCCCCGAGCTTCACCCCGCCGAAGTAACGGATCACGATCGCGAGGGTGTCGGTGAGACCCGCGTGGAGCAGGCCCTGCAGCATCGGCATCCCCGCCGTGCCCGCCGGCTCCCCGTCGTCGTTGCTGCGGTGGACCTCCGCCGACTCCTCCCGCGCCCCGATCACGAGGGCGGTGCAGTGGTGGCGGGCGTCCGGGTGCTCGCGCCGCGCCGCGTGGATCAGGGCGTCGGCCGCGGAGACCTCCTCCACCCGGTGCAGCCGGGTGAGGAAGCGGGAGCGCTTCTCGACCAGCTCGACCTCGACATCGGCGGCGAGGACGAGGGGATCAGGCATGAGGGGAAGTGTAGGCGGGGCGGAGAATGGGTCGAAGGTCCCCCTCCCTCGGGAGGGTGCCGCGGACCGGGGACCGGAGGATAGCCTGACCCTGGCCATCCCGCTCCCCAGGAGGATCCCGTGACCTACGCACCTCAGCCCTCGGCTCAGCAGTTCCCCGGCCCGGCGCCCGTTCCGGCACCGGCCAAGAAGGGCAAGGCGCCGATGATCCTCATGATCCTGGGCGGCGTGATCCTCGTGCTCAGCGTGATCGTGGGCATCGTGATCACGGTGATCGGCATCTCCTCGACCGCGGGCGGCTACAACGAGATCGAGGTGTTCGAGAGCGGCAGCGGCAGCGTCACCGCCGAGGCCGGGGACGTCCTCCAGTACTACGTGCCCGAAGGCACCGCGATCCCGACCTGCGATATCACCGCGCCCTCGGAGG
This sequence comes from Brachybacterium sp. J153, assembly GCF_036311905.1. Taxonomy (NCBI): domain Bacteria; kingdom Bacillati; phylum Actinomycetota; class Actinomycetes; order Micrococcales; family Dermabacteraceae; genus Brachybacterium; species Brachybacterium sp. J153. The sequence continues at coordinate 33,561 of NZ_JAZDCH010000011.1, forward strand.
CCGCGGTCGGCGAGGGCACCGCGCAGACCTCGAGCGTCACCAAGGACGGCGTGACCTGGGAGTCCTTCGACTCCATCACCGCGAACGAGGCCGGCGAGTACGCCGTCGACTGCCACGGCACCCCGGTCGCCGTCGGCCCGCCCGTCTCGATCGGCGGCATCTTCGGCGCTCTGGGCGGCATCTTCCTCGGCCTGGGCGGCGGCTTCGTCGGCTTCGTGATCCTCCTGGTCGGGATCATCCTCGCGGTGCTGCGCCGTCGGAAGGCCTGACCGATCGCGGTGCCGGGCGGGGGAGGGGAGACCTGCCCGGCACGGCTAAGATGGGCGGGCCCGCTCGGCGGGTGAGGGCCTGTAGCTCAGTCGGCAGAGCATCGGACTTTTAATCCGCGGGTCGAGGGTTCGATCCCCTCCGGGCCCACCGGGTGAGAGGCATATTGTGCATCTGGGTTAACCGCGAGGTGTAGCCCACGGTGTAGCCAAACTCCGTGAGACAGTGCAGGTGTAGCCCAGGTGTAGCCCAGGCCTAGCAGGGGTGTCGGACCTGCGGGGCACACTTCTCCCTATGGCGCTGATCAAGACTCCCGCGGGTTGGGCTGAGCCGCCGATGCCGCCCTGCCCCTGCGGCACGACGGCGCACATCCGCAGCTTTCGCTTCTGTCGGTGTGCTGGCGCCGTGGGTGGCGGGCATCCGCTGTGGATTTGCCGGGGCTCTGGTGGGGAGCGGGCGCGGGGGTGTGTGGGGGCGGTCCCGGTCGAGCCGTGAGGCGCGGCTACTAGCGATCACTCCACCGTGATCGTCACGTCCCGGCCCTCGTCGGTCTGCTGCCAGGACATGCGCACGTTCGACCAGGAGTAGTCCTTCCCGCTGGTCCCGGATCCACCGAGTGCGTGGTGTAGTCCCTGTCCGCGATCTCGGGCGCGTCCATCTCGGCCACGAAGTACTGGCGCTTGTACGCCGGCCAGTCACCTCCGAGTAGGGACACAGAGGAGTCGACGACCTCAGCTCCGTCGAGCTCGCAGGCAGCGAGCGCGGCCTCAAGGTCAGCCACCGTGTAGGTCTTCTCGGCAAGTGCCGTCGGTGCCACGGGCTCGGGCTCGTCGCCGAGGGCGTACCCGCCGAGGAACGCTCCGATCCCGACGGCCAGGCTTCCGCACGCCACCGCGACGGCGAGGAGCACCGCCGAGCTCTTCTCGAGCGTCACGCTCACGTCACGACCTCCGCATCGACGAGGGCGTCGGGCCCAGCCCGTCGCCTGGTCGCAGGCTATCCGGTGGGGCGGATGCCCGGCCAAGGACGCACGAAACCGCCCCCACCGCAGACCCGGAGGTCCACGGTGGGGGCATGGAGGGGCGCGAACCCGGGACGCCGGGGAGCATCGGCGGTATCGTCGCTTCCACCCCACCAGTGAGGAGGTGTCCCGTGGATCGAGACACTCTGATCCAGGTCATCGCATCAACGATCAGCGGCACCGAGCGGGAAGACGACGCGAGCGACTTCGACGTGCCCGCGATCGCAGACGAGCTGCTCCGCGACCAGCCCGACAGCGACTTCGAGACCCTCGACCCGGACGAGTTCTGGCCCGTGGTCGAGCGCCACCGCCGCTGAGCATCGGCCCCCACCGCGAGGCACCGTCGACAAGGAGAGAGCATGGACCGAGACAGCCTGATCAAGTACATCAACGCCACCATCGCGAGCGGCGACGCGCAGACGTCCGCGCTGGACTACGACGTCGAAGCGATCGCGGACGAGCTCGAGCAGCAGGCTGGGCCCGGCGGGGACGCGAAGGTAGAGGCTCCCGTGTTCTGGGCAACGATCGAGAAGCACAAGAAGAACGCGTGACGACCACACAGATGAGCGCGCCGCGCCGCGGGAATCCTCGCGGCATCGACTAGCTCGCCATCGGTCTCGGTCGGGTCACGAAGCGCCCTGGACGCGAAGAACCGCCCCCACCCTCCCGCAGAAGAGGCCTTGTCCTGGGCGTTCACCGCTAGGCGGGCCTTCATGCGGTCGCTGATCGAGTAGCCGACGATCCGGCCGGAGAACACGTCCTTGATCGCACAGAGGTAGAGCTTGCCCTCGTCAGTCCAGTGCTCGGAGGGGGCACCTCCCGCTGCGATCATGCGCGGAGCGCGCAGCGGGGGAATGTCAGTCAGCCAGAGCTCGTTGGTGTCGTCAGCGGTGAAGTCCCGCTTCACGAGGTCGTCGTGCACGGGCGGTCCCGGGCGTTTCTCGTTCTTCCCGCGCTTCTTCCCGAACACGGACCACCACTGGTTGGCCCGGCAGATCCGCCACGCAGTCCGCTCACACATGCGCTGACCGGCGACATCCGCTTCGCCGGCCAGGAACCGGTACCCGCACTCGGGATCGTCCCAGTGCGCGTCGAACAGGGCATTGGCTCGACAGGCCTCGACCAGCTCAGACTCGGTGAGTTGCTGTTTCCGCCAGCGGTAGTAGGGCTGGCGGGAGAGCTTCAGGACCCGCAGGGACACCGCGACGGGGATCTCGTCGACGGCGAGCTCGCTCACCAGCGGGTAGAGCCTCTTCCCGGCAGGTTCGCCTGAGAGAGGTAGGCGGCAGCGCGGCGCAGGACCTCGTTCTCCTGCTCCAGCAGCCGAATCCGCTTACGCGCATCACGGAGCTCGGAGGACTCCTCGCAGGTCTTGCCGGGCCGGACACCGTCTTCGACGTCAGCTTGGCGTATCCAGTTCGTCAGGCAGGACTCGGAGATCCCGAAGTCCTTCGCGATCACCGAGAGCTTCTGGCCAGGTTCACGGTACCTCGCGACGCGGACGACATCGTCACGGAACTCCTGAGGATACGGAGCAGGCATGGTCCACATCCTTCCCTGCGACGCTCCACAGCGCCACAGATCAAGTGACACCTACCCGCGCATCAGTCCCCTCTTCCGCGCCCGCCCGCTGGCGGGTCAGATGCCGGCGCCGACTGGAGAAGTGTTCCTAGCAGAGGGGTGACGCCGACGGCTCGCCTTGTGGAACGTGCTAAGTCCCACGGCCCGTCGACCGTACGATCGGCGCATGATCCGCCATACCGTGTCCTTCACCCTCGTCCACCCGGCCGGCTCGGCCGAGGAGACCGACTTCCTCACCACCGGTCCCGCGCTGCTCACCGCCATCCCCGGCGTCGTCGACTTCGTCGTCTCGCGCCAGGTCTCGGTCAAGAGCCCGTTCGCCTTCCAGTTCGCGATGAGTTTCGCGGACCAGGCCGCGTACGACGCCTACGACGCCCATCCCGACCACCAGGAGTTCGTCGCCACCCGCTGGCAGACCGAGGTCGCCGACTTCGCCGAGCAGGACTTCGTCGCGTACCCGTGACACCGTGACTGATCGGGTGCACTGACTGCGCACCCCTCTAGGTGTACTGGCCGGAGAGGTTGATCGACCTGTACTTAGTCAGCGCGGAAGGTGCGCCGGTAGTTCGTGGGAGTCACGTCGATCTCTCGACGCAGGTGACGCCGTAGCGTGCTTGCTGTTCCCAAGCCGGTGCGCTGCGCAATGACGTCCATTGGCAGGCTGCTGTTCTCCAGTAGTCGTCGGGCAGCAAGAACCCGCTGGTGCAGGATCCATTGCAGGGGGGTCTGTCCCGTCTCAGCAACGAAGCGCCGCGCGAGCTGCCGCTCGGACAAGTGCGTATGGCGCGCCAGATCGGCGACGCTGAGGCTCTGCTCGAGGTGGTCCACAATCCAGTCGGTGAGCTCGGCGAAGCCATGTGTCGGGGGAGCTGCCGCTGGCTCGATGTATTGGGCCTGGCCGCCTGCTCGGTGGGGCGGTACCACCATGCGGCGGGCAATACGGGCGGCGACCCGCTCCCCAAGGTCCCTGCGCACCAGGTGCAGGCATAGGTCGATTCCGGCGGCCACGCCGGCACTGGTGGCGACCTGTCCGTGGTCCACGTAGAGCACATCGGGCTGCACCGTGACTTCGGGGTACAACCGCTGCAACTCCCCGGCGTCCTGCCAGTGCGTGGTGGCGGTAAGCCCGTCAAGGAGCCCGGTTGCAGCGAGGGCGAAGGCACCAGTGCACACCGACGCGACTCTTGTGCCGCGCTGGTAGGCGTTTCGGAGCGCCATCAGCGTGTCGTCATGAGGACGGTGGTGGGGCCGGTAGCCAGGGATGATGATCGTGCGGGCGTGGGCCAATGCATCTAGGTCATGGACGGCGCCGATGCTGAATCCACTGGAGGTCATGACGTCGTCACCGTCGGGCGTCGCCACCGCGAAGGTGTACTCCCCTTCGGCGGGGTGTCTGAAGACCTGGGCAACCGTCGACAGGTCGAAGGCGACCACTCCGGGCAGGGCGAGGGCGACGACGTGGTGTGGCATGCGACGATCATGGCAGGAATTGCGCGCACTGAGTCATTCCTGCCGCTCGCCCTGGGCAAGGCGTCCCGGCAGGGTTGATGCCATGAGCAAGCGCATCGTGATCGACCTTTTCGACGGTACGGAGGAACTCGACGCCGTCGGGCCGTGGGAAGTGCTGTCGTACTGGACTCAGGCGTATCCGGCCGATGGCTGGCGGGTGGACCTGGTCACGAATGACGGCCAGCCCCGCCGCTGCGCCAAGGGACTCCAGGTGGTTCCCACCGCCGCCAAGGCAGCGGTGCCGCGCCCCGACCTCATCGTCGAGCCGGGGGGACGCGGCACCAGAGCACGCCTTGCGGACACTGACCACCTGCGGTGGCTCTGCGACGCCGCCGAGAGCGGGGCCCTGGTAAGCAGTGTCTGCACCGGGGCCTTGGTACTTGCCGCCGCAGGGCTCCTGCACGGACGCCCGGCTACCACCCACCACGCAACTTTCGACGAGCTACTCGCCCTCGACGCGACCATCACGCCATGCCCTGACCAGCGCTGGGTCGACGATGGGCAGATCGTCACCGCGGCCGGCGTCTCGGCGGGCATCGACATGGCCCTTCACCTCGTCGGCCGACTCGCCGGCCCCGGCCGCGCCCGACAAGTACAGGACGGAATCGAGTACCACCCGGCGCCGCCCACGTGGTCAACGCCCACAAACCACTGACACAGCCCCTTCCCAGATCAAGGAGTCATCACATGACCGAAACCCGTAACCCCACCCCGCCGTTCACCGCCGAAACCGCCGCCCGCAAGGTACAGGCCGCCGAGGACGCATGGAACACACGCGACCCCGAGAAGGTCGCGCAGGCCTACAGCGTCGACACCGTCTGGCGAAACCGTGACCAGTCGATCACCGGCCGTGACCAGGTGATCGCCTTCCTCACTGCCAAATGGAATCGGGAACTCGGCTACCAACTCCGCAAGAACCTGTGGGCGTTCACCGATGACCAGATCGCCGTGCGATTCCAGTACGAATGGCACGACCAGGACGGCCAGTGGTGGCGCTCCTACGGCAACGAACTGTGGCGCTTCGACGCGCACGGCTACATGACCCATCGCGAGGCCAGCATCAACGACTGTCGCATCGGTCAGGAGGAGCGACGCGTCACCCCAGGCCAGGGCGAGCTTCCCACCTGGTAATACCCCTCCGTCCCGCGACCGGATGCCTCTGTCTGTCGAGATGACGCGCGAGTGGATGCCCCGGGGCTGGACCATCCGCGTGACAGCACCAACCAGCTGGCCGGCGACCGTAAGGTCGCCGGCCACTTTCGCATCCGAAAGGCTCTACGTGTCCCACCCCAACGCCGCTCTCACGCCCCGGCACCGCCTGATCGTCGGCCGTCTCGTGGTCGACGATGGCTTCCCGATCAGCGAGGTCGCCGCCCGCTTCCAGGTCTCCTGGCCCACCGTGAAGCGCTGGGCCGACCGCTACCGCGCCGGCCAGTCCATGCAGGACCGCTCCTCACGACCTCACCGATCCCCGAGCAAGACCAGCCAAGCCACGACGAAGCGCTGCATCCAGCTCCGCCTGCGGCTGCGCGAAGGCCCGGTTCAGCTCGCCTACCGGCTCGGGATCGCACCGTCGACGGTCCACCGGATCCTGGTCGACGCCCGACTGAACCGGCTCTCCCACGTCGACCGCGCCACCGGAGAACCCGTCCGCCGTTACGAGCACGACCACCCCGGGGCGATGCTGCACGTCGACGTGAAGAAGCTCGGCAACATCCCCGACGGCGGAGGCTGGCGCTACGTCGGCCGACAACAAGGCGACCGCAACCGGGCCGCCACACCCGACAAGCCCCGCAACAAGTACAGGGACCCGTTGATGGGCAAGGCCTACGTCCACACCGTCATCGACGACCACTCCCGCGTCGCCTACGCCGAGATCCACGACGACGAAACCGCCCTTACCGCCACCGCTGTCCTGGTCCGGGCGGTCGAGTGGTTCAATGCGCGCGGTGTCACGGTCGAGCGGGTCCTGTCCGACAACGGTGGCGCTTACCGGTCGCACATGTGGCGAGACACCTGCGCAGAGCTCGGCATCAAGCACAAGCGCACCAGGCCCTATCGGCCGCAGACCAACGGCAAGATCGAGCGCTTCCACCGCACTCTGGCAGACGGTTGGGCCTACGCCCGCTGCTACACGAGCGAGGCCGAGCGGCGCGGCGAGCTCGACGGCTGGCTGCACTACTACAACCACCACCGACCCCACACAGCCTGCGGCAACCAGCCACCCGTCTCACGATTGAACAACGTCCCCGGTCACTACATCTAGGTCGCCGCGCCCCGATCCCGCCCTACGGCGGGATCGGGGCGTCGTCGTCCCCGGGCGGATGGCGGGTGTGGCCCATGGTCGGCGGTCGCGGGTTGTCGCCGTCCCTCCCTGCTTCCCGGTGTTCCACCCGTCGCGGCGATCCGGAAATGGTTCCTCCCCGATGCGTGCTTATCCACAACGTTATCCACGAGGGTGACCTTTCCTCCCCAGGGCATGGTTATCCACAGTTGACGGTGGAGTCGCGAGAGGGGCAGGTCAGAGGCTTGGCGCTCGTCGGTGGTCACGTCATCGGACGACCTGTCGATCAGTGGTCGAGTGGGCGAGAAAGTTATCCACAAATCGCAGAAAGTGCTTTCGATTTGACGCCGATCGTGGGAGGATCGACGCATGTTGATGCAGTCGCCTCCGGACGCCTCGGTGGAGCCCGTTGCTCCCGAGATGGCGCTCCATGCGCTGCGCGAGGCGGGCCCGCGGACCCTCGGTGAGCTGCTCGGGGACGTGGACTTCCTGCTCACCGCGATCGCTCGGGAACCCCGGGAGATGTTCGCCCCGGGGCGCCGCGACCGCCGCGAGTACGCGACCCTCCTCGCGAGGGTGGAGGAGGCGCGCAGCTCGCTGGACGCTCTGGAGGCTCGGACGATCGTCGCCCTCGCGGAGGCGACGCGGCGGGACGAGGTCGCCGTCGCGCAGGAGCGGGCTGCGCAGGAGGAGGAGGCCGTCCCGCCGCTCGATCTGCTCCATCGCCGTGCGGACGGGAAGACCGTGCGCGACCTGTCCCTGACCCTGCGGGCGGCCCCGTCGACGAGTCGCCGGTCCCTGGCCGCTGCCCGGCGCCTGGTCGACTCGATGCCGGCCACGCTCGAGGCCCTGGCCACCGGGCAGATCACCGCCGCCAAGTCGTACGCGACCGCGAACGTGGCGGCTCCGCTGGATCCGGAGCGCCGGCGGGTTCTCGACGAAGCGCTCCGCCAGGCGATGCCGCAACTGGACGGTGCTGGGGTCGCGCAATGGCGGAAGGAGGTCGGGGCGCTGATCTCGGAGCTGGATCCCGCGGGGGAGACCGATCGTCACCGGACGGCGCGGCGGGAGCGCCACGTCACCCTCACCCCTGGCGAGCACGGGATGGCGACCCTCAGCGCGTATCTGCCCGCGCTCGAGGCGAACCTCGTGCGCAAGCGGCTCTCCCTCGAGGCCGAGCGTCGGCGGGCGGAGGGAGTGCGCGAGGGGCACTCGGCGCTCATGGCCGACGCTCTCGTTCAGACGCTGCTCGGCCGCGACGAGGCGATGGACCCGGTCACCCTCGATGTCGGCGTGGTCATCACGGACCGTGCCCTGCTCGAGCCGCAGCGCGGTGATCCCGCGCAGATCGAGGGATACGGCCCGGTCCCGGTCGAGGCCGTGCGGCAGGGTCTGCGCGATGCGCTCACCGAGCCGGAGGATCCCCGCCGTGATCCGGACGGTCCCCACGGCCCGCAGCTCCGCGCCGTCCTGCGCCGCCTGTACACGCACCCTTCAACGGGCGAGCTGGTCGCCGTCGAGTCCCGGGCCGAGGTGTTCCCGCCCGCGCTCAAACGGTTCCTGCTCTGGCGCGACGGGAGCTGTCGCGCTCCGTATTGCGATGCGCCCGCGCGCCATGCCGATCACATCCACCCTCGCCGCGACGGCGGGCCCACCAGCATCGACAACGGCCAGTACCTCTGCGCCGCCTGCAACCTCGGCAAGGAGGACGACTCGCGGAGCGTCGAGCGGGTGGGGGACGCATCGCGCACGGTCGCGGGGCAGGATGCCGCCGCGGCCGCAGGTCCCGATGCGCCGGGGCGGGTGATCGCGGGCCGCAGCCTCGGCGGCGCCGTCCGCTGGACCGGCCACTCCGGGGTCTCCGCCGTGAGCGTCGCGCCCCGGCTGTCGAGGACCGTCGCGACGTTCTCCGCGACCACGGCGCAGCCCGCGGCGGAGACGACGGCACAGGTGCCCGACTCCGCGGGGACGGAGGTGACAGTTTCAACGGAGGCGCTGCCCGCGTCGTCCGCCAGCCTCAAAGGCTCCGTCCATCCCGGGGCCGCGGGGGACTCCGCCCTCGCCGACATCGAGATCCACGGGACCGTCGACTCCACGGAGCCGACCGTCGCCTCCGACACCGTCGCCTGCGCGCCCGCTCCGCTCACGCTGGTGCGCAGGATCCCCGTCGGCGACGGCGGGGGCTCCGGCCCGCCCGCCCGCCGAACGTACCAGCCAGTAAGGTGCCGGTAGC